>JAGHCG010000261.1 GCA_021160565.1 bacterium
AATTTAGGATGGATTTTTTATGGCAAACCATTTCTTGCTCCCTGTACTGCTCTTGCAGTAAAAGAAATTATTGATACAACAGGTGTGGACCTTTATGGGAAAGAAGTTGTGATGGTTGGTCATTCTGATATTGTTGGAAAACCGGTTGCACTTTTACTTGTTAATGAATTTGCAACTGTTTCAATATGCCATATCGGAACTTCTGAGGCAGGAAATTTAAGAATGCATGTGGAAAGAGCAGAAATTTTGATAGTTGCAGTTGGTAAAGCAAATTTAATTCCTGGTGACTGGATTAAAGAAGGGGCAATTGTTATTGATGTCGGAATTAACAGAGTAGGGGATAAAATTGTTGGTGATGTGGAGTTTGAAAAAGCGAAAGAGAAAGCAAGTTTAATCACACCTGTTCCAGGAGGTGTTGGTTCTGTAACAACTGCAATTCTTTTAAGAAACACTGTTGAAGCGGCAAAAAGGTTAAAGGGAGAGTAAAAAATGGAAAGTATAAAGGTTATATGGTTGCAGGCAGCAGGTTGTACTGGTTGCACTGTATCGCTTTTAAATTCCCCTTCGTTCAAAATTAAAAATTTACTTCTTGATGAGGTAGTGCCAGGTAAAATAATCTCTCTTGTTTTTCAGCCGACGATAATGGGAGGAGCAGGTGAAAAAGTAATCTGTGTAATGAAAGAGGAAAGCGAGAGAGATTTTTTTCTTGTTGTGGAGGGAGCAATTCCCACAAAAGATGGTGGTGTCTATGGAAAGGTTGGAGAGAAAACATTTCTTGAGATTTTTCTTGAATTATCAAAGAAGGCAAAAGGTGTTATTGCAATTGGGACCTGTTCTTCTTTTGGTGGGATTCCAGCAGCAAAACCGAATCCCACTGGATGTAAAGGAGTGGGAGAGGTGATGGAAGAAAATGGGATTGAAAAACTTTTGGTTAATATCCCGGGCTGTCCTCCCCATCCTGAATGGTTTATCGGAACTCTTTTTAAGATTATCAAAGGAGATGAATTGAAATTAGATGAATATAAAAGGCCGGTTGATTTTTATGGGATTCTCATTCATGAAAATTGTCCTCGAAGACCGTATTTTGATAAAGGAAAATTTGCAAAGAATTTTTCAGAGGAAGGATGTCTTTATTTACTTGGTTGTAATGGTCCTTTTACCTATTCAGATTGTCCTTTAAGGCAGTGGAATGGAGGAGCTAACTGGTGTATAAAAAATAATTCTCCCTGTTTTGGGTGTGTGGAAAGTGATTATCCAGATGGAACAACTCCTTTTTATGAAAGAAAATCAATAGAAGAACTTGGAGAAGAAAAATGAGTAAGAAAATTGTGATTGACCCTGTAACAAGAATTGAAGGACATTTAAAAGTTGAAGTTGAAATTGAAAACAATAAAATTGTTGATGCAAAATGCAGCGGGATGCTTTACAGAGGGCTTGAAAAAATTCTTATAGGAAGAGACCCGAGAGATGCAAATCAGATTACTCAGAGAATATGTGGAGTTTGTCCAATGGCACATGCTTCTGCTTCTGCGATGTGTCTTGATGATGCTTTCAGAATATCGGATAAGATTACAAAAAATGGCTGGCTTGTAAGAAATTTAATCCATGTTTCAAATCATATTCACAATTCAATTCTTCATTTTTATCATCTTTCAGCACTTGATTATGTTGATGTTTCAAAAGTTTCAAGAGGAGTAAGTTCAGAACTTGACCTTGTCTGTAAATTCCTTGAAAGAGATAAATATTATCCTTTTGTGCCGAGAGAAGAAGATTTCAGATTGCCTCAAAAAATAAATGAGAGGATGGTTTATAGTTATCTGAAAGCACTTGAAATCAGAAGGACTACTCATGAGATGCTTGCAGTTTTTGGTGGAAAAATGCCTCATCAGTGTGGAATTGTTCCCGGAGGAGTTTCTCAAAATATAGATGCTGGTAAAATTGAAAGTTTTCTTGGGAAGTTGAAAGATGTGAAAGAGTTTATTGACTTTTATTATATAAGAGACCTTATTGATGTTGCCACTTATTACCCTGAATATTTTGAAATTGGAAAAGGTTGTGGAAATTATCTTGCTTATGGTGTATTTCCTGTAAGAAAAAATGGAAAATTTGAAAAATTTCAACCATCAGGGATAGTGATTGAAGGAGAAAAGTTTGAGGAACTTAACCCATCAGAAATTAGAGAGTGTGTTTCTCATTCCTGGTATGAAGGAGATGTTAAAAATCCTGTATGTGATTTTCCAGAAGTTGAAATAGAGAAAGAGAATGCATACTCCTGGATTAAAAGCCCGAGATACAGAGGAGAAGTTTTTGAAGTTGGACCTCTTGCAAGATTGATAGTTGCTTACAGGAAAGGACAGCAACCTTGGAAGGAAGTAATTGAAAGTTTTCTTTCAGAATTGAAAATTGATATTGAAAAACTATCTTCTGTTCTTGGAAGACATATCGCAAGAGCAATTGAGGCAAAAGTTTTGACAGAGGAAGCAATGAAATGGTTACTTCAGATTAATCCAGAAGAACCATTTTATATAAACTACGAAATTCCGGAAGAAGCAGAAGGAATGGGATTAAGTGAAGCAGCAAGAGGAGCGGTAGGACACTGGATAAAGATAGAAAATAAGAAAATTGCTCATTATCAGGTAATATCGCCGACCACATGGAATGCTTCTCCGAAAGATGATAAAGGAAAACCAGGACCGATTGAACAGGCATTACTTGGAACAAAAATAAAAGATGAAAATAATCCAGTGGAAGTTTTAAGAATAGTGAGGTCTTTTGACCCCTGTCTTGCATGTGCTGTTCAGATTATGAATAGAAAAAAAATGAAAAGCAAAAAGGTTATGTTATGGGTATAAATTTAATGGTTGCTGGAGTTGGTAATGTTTTACTTCAAGATGATGGAATTGGAGTTTATCTTGTAAGGGAGTTAAAAAAAGAAATTCCATGGATTCAGACAGTTGAAATAGGAACGGAAATGTGGAAGTTAAGTTTGATATGTGAGAAAGTAAAAAATCTTTTAATTGTTGATGCTGTCAATTATGGAGAAAAACCGGGGAGTTGTTATCTTTTTTCAGAATTTGAAATTTCTGATTTTTCTTTCTCCCTCCACGATAAAAATTTCCTTTCAGAAATTTTGA
>JAGHCG010000148.1 GCA_021160565.1 bacterium
ATTCAGGATACAGAAATTGGAATTGTTTTTACACCTTTTACCCTTGAAATAAAATGGAATGGGAACTCTTATTCAGTAATTTCTCCATTTGTAAAATCAGAGAAAGAAGAATGAAAAAAAGAGGATTTACATTGATCGAAGTTTTGATAGCATCATTTTTAATTTTCCTTGTTTTCTCTCTAATTTATGCAACATTTTTCACTTTAAGTAAAACAACAAAAAATGTGGAAGAAAAAATGAAAAAAGCAGAGATAACATTCAATTTTTTAAGAAAATTCAATCAGGAGTTAAAATCAATAGTCGATACAAAAAATTTTTCATTTTCCCAGGACGAGATTTCATTTATTTCAAAAATTCCATCTATTACTTATCCAGTAAAAATAACATACAGAGTGATAGAGAAAGAAAATGGTTTTTCTCTTGTGAGAATTCAGGAAAATTTGATTTATGATTATAAATTTTTATTTCCTGTTTTTGAAAATTGCAAAAGTATAAATTTTTCTTTTTACACTGAAGAGGGATGGAATTACATCTGGGAGAAAGAAACTTTACCCCAGGCAATAGGTCTTGAAATTAATATAGAAGGAGAAGAACTATTTTTTCCAGTGAAACTGCCAGAAGGAAATTATGGAAAAAAATAAAGGGGTTATTCTTGTAATTGTTCTTGCATTTACACTTGCCATCACAACAATTGTTCTTTTTTTCTATGCTTCTGGAAAAAAATTTATGGATGATTTCACAAACTCTTATAAATACTTTAAAATTGAAAAATTTGCAGAACTTGGTCAGGAAATAGGGGAAAAAATTCTGAAAAACAAAAGTACTTCTTACACATGGATTGGTGAAGACTGGGCAGGTGAAAAAATTTACAGAATTGATAATGTTGAAATAAAGGTGAATATATATGATGAAGGTGGAAAAATAAATGTGAATGAAATAATAGGAGAAAGGGGGAAAATTAATACCAGACTTCTTTCAGTATTCAAAACATTCTTTACTGTTATGGGTTATCCTTCTTCTTTACCGGATGCTTTACTTGATTGGATTGACATAGATGATATATCCAAACCTTCAGGAGCAGAAAGTTTTTTTTACAGAAATTCAGAATATCCTTATGTTCCACCAAACAGGCCACTTTATACTGTTGAGGAAATTTCCCTTATAAAAGATTTTTCAGAAGAAGTGGTTTATGGGAATGAGGAAAAAGAAATTCCCGGCCTAATTGATTTTATAACTATCTTTTCTGATGGTAAAATAAATGTCAATACATGTAAAGGTCAGATTTTAAAAGCAATGGGATATGGAGAGGCAGATGTTGAAAGAATAATAAACGAAAGAGATAGAAGACCTTTAACTGAAAGTTTTCTTCTTATGGTTAACAGAGAAGCAACTTTAAGGAACAGAAGGATAATGAGTTATAAAAGCGATTACTTTTCAATAATAACAGAAGCAAAAACTGACGAAGGAGAGAAGATAAAAATAAGGTGTTATTATCTTTTGAAAGATAAAAAAATTAAACTGATAAGAGAGGAATACCTGTGAAAGAAGCAATTTTTTATCCAGCAGAAGAAATTATAAATTATATTCTTGTTGAGAGAAAGGAAAAAAGAGAAGGAAAAATTGAGAAGACAAATCTGGAGAAATTTATTGAAGATGAAAAAATCTCTCTAATTGAACTCATTTTACCCAAAAAAGATTTCGTATTCAGGAAAATAACATTTGACTTTCCTGATTTGAAAAAGATAAAACTCATACTACCTGGAGAAATAGAAGACATACTTCCACAATCTCTTGATAATTTTCTCTTTCACTATGAATTCTTCAAATTACCTGAGAAAAAAACAGCAGTGAATATTTATGGAATTAAAAAAGAAATTTACAATTTCTGGAAAAATTTATCAGATAAATATAAATTCAAACTTCTAATTTATCCTGAAACTGTTCTTCTTCATATATTTTTGAAAGAAAGAGGAGAAAATTTCTTTGGAGCATTCATTACAAAAAATTATTTTTCCATCATACTTGTTGAGAATGGAATATTAAGTGGTGCATATTCCTCTTCCTTCAACAAAAATAAAATTGAGGACCTATCCTCTTTTATAAATCCTGTTCTTTCTTCCAGAAACTATCCTGTTTATGTATGTGGAGATATTGAAATTTTCGAAAAAATCGGATTTGAAAGAGATAATATTCAATTTATCAAAAGAGAAGAAAACTCAGAAATTTTCTTTCCATCAGTCCTTCATCAGATAAAAACAAAACCCTTCAAATTTACAGAAATTACATTTGAAAAAAAATTCCCTGTTTTTTCTGTCTCAGCAACTTTTATTTTCCTGATAATTTCAGGACTCCTCATATCTTCAAATTTCAAATTAAAAGAAAAAGAGAAAGAACTGGAAGAAATAAAAGCAGAAATGGTTAAAACATTCAAAAGCACATGCCCTGAAGTAAAAAGAATAGTTGAACCTCTTGTTCAGATAAAAGAAAAAATCGCAGAGATAAAAACTGAAAAGGGAAATATTGGTATTCACCCTGAAATTCTTGATGTGATGAAAAACTTAACCCTTATAATACCGGATGATGTGAAAATTGAAATAAATGAGTTTAATTTCTCAAAAGGTAATTTATCCATCTCTGGTAAAATAGGCTCTTTAAAACAACTTGAAAAAATAAAAGAAAAAATGAGTAGCTCTGAGTTTTTCAGTGATGTTAAAATGGGTTCAGTTTCTTTTGATCCTTCAAATAGGGTGAATTTCAATTTAAGTGTAAAGGTGAAAAAATGAACACAAAAAGATTGATAATTTTAATACTTGTGGCAGCAGTCGTTTTTGAATATCGTTTTATTTTCAGTCCATCCAGAAAAAGAATAATTTCCTTAAATAAACTCATTGAAAAGAAAAAAGAAGATTATAAACTTCTGAAAAAAATGTGTCAGGAATATGAAAAACTGAAAAAAGGAGGAAAAAGCAGTTCAGTGAAAATAGCAGATAAAAAATTCTCCCTTTTTTCTTATGTTGGAGATGTAATTGAAAAAAAGAATTTGAAGCAGTTTGTCAGAGGAATTAAACCATTGCCTCCAGAAGAAAAAGACAGTTATAAAATAGAAAAAATAAAACTAACTTTTGAAAATATAACTCTTGATAAACTTGTTGATTTTCTGATAGATGTGGAGAAGAAAAATTTCTATGTTTATATACCGGAATTCAGTATGAGGAAAAATAAAGAAAAACCATACTTACTCAGTGTGGAAATGGAAATGTTCATTATAAAAAATGGCTGAAATTTATCTCATTGACGGAAGCAACATTGTCTATCGTTCTTTTTATGCATTACCTGAATTGAAAACTTCAACAGGACATTTAACAAATGGAATATTTGGTTTTACAAATACACTTTTCAAACTTTTGAGAGAGAAAAAACCCCAATATATGGCTGTCTTCTTTGACCTTAAAGGTCCAACCTTTCGCCATGAAGAATTTGAAGAATACAAACAAAAAAGAAAACCCATGCCAGAAGGCCTTTCAGCCCAGATACCTGTTGTAAAAGAAATACTCACATTTCTCGGAATAAAATATTTTGAAAAAGAAGGTTATGAAGCAGATGATATAATTGCATCATTTGTGAAAAAATTGAGTGAAGAAAACCATAAAATTTTCATTGTCAGTGGAGACAAAGATATTTTTCAACTTCTCTCAGAAAATGTTTCAGTTATAAATCCAGCTACAGGTGAAGTAAGAGATATGAAATGGTTTTTGAAAAAGTATGGAACCTCTCCAGATAAAATGCCAGATATAATAGGTCTTGCTGGAGATACATCTGACAGTATTCCTGGAG
>JAGHCG010000233.1 GCA_021160565.1 bacterium
ATCCTTTGCCCCGAAGAAAAATAGAGGGAAATATAATAGTGAAATCACTCAATCGGTAGTGACCACACTTTTGGCAAAATGCTTATATTACAAGGATCTTTTTTGAATTTTGGCGAACTTGGGTTAAGGATGCTTTTTCAGTTGAAAAAGTAACAGATGAATTTTTTAAAGCCTATAAATATGCTCTTGAAGAAGTTGTTATTAAGAATTTAAAGTCAAAAAAGGATCATCCTTTTGAAAAAAAACATTCTTTTGCCCAGCAACTGCTTTCAAGAATTATGTTTATTTATTTTGTCCAGAAGAAACAATGGTTAAAGTGGGATAATTCCACACCGGCAAAAAGTTATATGAAGGAATTATGGTTGAAGTATAAAAATTCAAAGTTTGAAAAAGATACTTTCTATTCTGTATGGCTTTCAAATCTATTTTTCAGCGCTTTTAATGGCAAGCATGATTATCTGAATTCTGAACTTCCAGAAGAAATTAAGAAATCTTTTGAATTAATGCCTTTCTTAAATGGTGGTTTATTTCACAGAAATGAACTGGATAAACTTGATTTTGAGGTTTCTGATGCTGTTTTTGAATGGCTTTTTGAACCTGAAGCAACAGGGAATGACAACAGAAAAGGATTTCTGGAAATTTACAATTTTACAATTAATGAATCTCTGCCTTATGATGTTGAAGTTGCTGTTGATCCGGAAATGATAGGGAAGGTATATGAATCTTTAATTTTCGGTCAGGAACAGGAAACTTCAGGAATATTTTACACACCAAGAGTTGAAATAGACTTTATGTGCCGTCTTTCTCTTGTGGAATATCTTGTGGAAAATACAGGAATTCCTAAAAATGAAATTTTGCCTTTAATTTTTGAGCCGGACAGAATAGAAAATTTTTCTTCTATTGAAAAATTAAAGGAAATAAAAACTTCTCTTGATAAAGTAAAAATAGTTGATCCTGCCTGCGGTTCAGGGTCTTTTTTAGTTGGAATGATGAACATACTTGTTGAACTTCACACTGCTTTAGCCAGAAAACTGGAAAATAAAGAAAAAAATATCTTTGCATTGAAACAACAGATTGTTCTTAAAAATCTATATGGTGTTGATGTCAAGGGCTGGGCTGTTATGGTGGCTGAATTAAGATTGTGGCTTTCTCTCATTATTGAAACTGATGAAAGATATATGGACATTCACACAAGACCACTTCTGCCAAATTTATCATTTAAAATTCGTCAGGGGGATAGTTTGGTGGAAGAAATTGCAGGAGTAAATATAACCCTTAGAAACCAGATACAAAGAATTTCTCAAAGCATTAAGAAAAAAATAATAGAACTTATTGATAAAAAAAGTGCTTATTTTAGAGAAGGGCAAAGTTCTACACTGAAAGAGCAGGGAGAAATTGAAAATCTGGAACACGAGATATTTATGCAGATTGCTAAAGAAAGGGTAGAAGAATTAATTTTCCAGTTAGAAAACAAAAGGGAAGACCTAAAATTACTTAAACAAGGAATAGTCCCGGATAAAGAAGGGTATTCCGTTCAATTTGAACTTTTTGCAAGGAATGAAGACATAGAAAACCTCTTTGCTAAAAAATATGCAGAAGAGGTAAAGATTGAAATTGAAGAAATGCAGAAAGAACTAGAAAAATACAACAGGGTTTTCAAAAACTTAAAAAAAGAAAAGAATTATTTTTTGTGGGAAATTGATTTTGTTGAAGTTTTTGCTGAAAGAGGTGGTTTTGATATTGTAATAGGAAATCCTCCGTATGTAAGACAGGAAAAAATTGCCTATCCGCTTGAAAGAGAAGAAGATTATAAACCTGATGAATGGCGGAAGAGAAAAAGCGAATATAAAAATAAACTTGTTGAATCAGTAAAACTTCAATGGGGCGATTTTGTAAAAATTCCACAAAGAAGTGATTTATATGTTTATTTCTATTATCATGGTTTATCTTTGCTCCGACCTAAAGGAATTTTCTGTTTTATTAACTCAAATTCCTGGCTTGATGTAGGTTACGGAACAGAACTTCAGGAGTTTTTATTAAAACAAATGCAACCGCTTTACATTATTGACAACGCAGTAAAAAGGGTTTTTGCACGAGCAGACATAAATACAGTTATTGTTTTAATCAGGAGACCAGAAGACGTAGGAGAAATTTCTGACGATGATGTTTTAAAATTTATTGCTTTCAAAAAGCCATTTGAACAGGTTATAAAACCGGAAATTCTTCTGAAAATAGAAAAGGAAAGTGGATTTAAAATCACTGAAGACTACCGTGTATTTCCAAAAACAAGGATGGAATTGATTAAAGAAGGCACTGAAATTCCGGATGAAGGGGAACTTGATTTTGAAGATGTTTTACATTTACCCTATAAAGGCAATAAATGGGGTGGGAAATATTTAAGGGCCCCGGATATTTATTTCACAATCCTTGAAAAAGGAAAAGATAAGTTGGTGAGATTAGGAGATATTGCAGAAGTTAGGTTTGGTATAAAAACAGGAGCAAATGAATTTTTCTATGTGGAAGATGTTACTGATTTGATTGAGGATTAAAAATGTGGTATTTGTATCTTGATGAAAGTGGAGATTTAGGATTTGATTTTGTAAATAAAAACCCGTCAGATTTTTTTACAATAACAATTTTAGCGATAAGTTCTTATGAAAATAACAGAAAATTATTGCAATCAGTTAAGATAACTATTAAAAGGAAGTTTAGAAGGAAAAATGTAGAATTAAAAGGGTCTTCCTGTCCTTTTAG
>JAGHCG010000203.1 GCA_021160565.1 bacterium
ATTTAAAGGAAAAACTTCCAGAAGGTATAAAGATTAAAAAAAGAGAAATACTTTTCCCGAGAAAAAAATGAAACCATTATATAAAAGAATTATACTGAAACTTTCAGGTGAATCACTGAAAGGAGAAAATACCGGAATAAGTGCTCAATCTCTCATTTCAATCTCAGAAGAAATAAAACAGGTGTGGGAAATGGGATGTGAAATTGGAATTGTTGTTGGTGGAGGGAATATTTACAGAGGGAGCGAAAGAGATGAAGAGGTGATTGATAAAGTAACAGCTGATTATATGGGTATGCTTGCAACAGTTATAAATGGTCTTGCCTTACAGAATAGCCTTGAAAAAATTGGGCTTGATACAAGAGTTCAGAGTAGTTTTGAAATGAGAGAGTTCTGTGAACCTTATATCAGAAGGAGAGCAATAAGACATCTGGAAAAAAGAAGAATTGTAATTTTTGTGGGAGGCACTGGAAATCCATATTTTACAACTGATACAGCAGCAGCCTTAAAAGCAGTTGAAGTTAAAGCAGAGGTAATACTTAAAGCAACAAAAGTGGATGGAGTATATAGTATTGACCCGATTAAAAATCCAAATGCTAAAAGATATGAAAAATTAAGTTATATGGAGATGTTAAAAAAACAGCTCAAAATTATGGATAGCACTGCAATTTCTTTATGTATGGAAAATCACATTCCAATCGTTGTATTCAATCTGTTCAAAAAGGGAAATTTGAAAAAAGTTATATGTGGACAGGGAAAAAGAACAATTGTAAGTGATTGATAAAGTTAGAAACCCATTCAACCAGGAGGGAGAGATGAGAGATAAGGTTGTGAAGGAAGCCGAAAATAAGATGAAAAAAATAGTGGACTTTTTTACAAAAGAAATAGGAACTTTAAGATTGGGACGTGCATCTGTTTCTTTACTGGAGGGAATTGTTGTTGAATATTATGGTTCAAAACTTCCAATAAATCAGATTGCCACCATTACAATTCCTCAACCTCAACTTCTTGTAATTCAACCCTGGGATAAAAATATTGTTAATGAAGTGGTAAAAGCAATTCAGTTGAGTAATTTAGGATTAAATCCAATTTGTGATGGGAATGTTATAAAAATACCCGTTCCTCCTTTAAGTGAAGAAAGAAGAAAAGAAATTGTGAAAGTTCTTCATAAAATGAGTGAAGAGGCAAAAGTTGAAATAAGAGAAGTGAGAAGAAAAGCAAATTCTGAATTGAAAGAAAAAGAAAAGGAAGGTGAAATCTCTGAAGATGATATGTATAAAGGAATGGATGAAATACAGAAAATAACGGATAAATATATTGAAGAAATTGAAGAAAAGACAAAAAAGAAAGAAACAGAAATAATGGAAGGATGAAAAATTTTGTAATAGCAATAGATGGACCTGCGGGAGCAGGAAAAAGTACAGTGGCAAAAATTGTTGCGGAGAAACTCGGTTTTCTTTATATAGATACTGGAGCAATGTATCGTGCTTTAACACTGAAGGCAATGAAAAAAAATATTGATTTTGGGAACAAAGAAGAACTTATAAAAATGGCAGAAAATACTGAGTTAAAACTTTATCAGGATGCAAAATACAGAGTAATTATGGATGGAGAAGATGTAAGTGAGGAAATAAGAAAAGAAGAAGTGAGCAGGAATACACATTATGTCGCCTCAATTTTTGAAATCAGAGAAATACTCTGGAAAATGCAGAGAAAATTCAGGGAAAACAGCAATATAGTGATGGAAGGAAGAGATATAGGAAGTAAGGTCTTCCCGGATGCTCAATTGAAAATCTATCTTGACGCAAGTGTTGAAGAAAGGGCAAAAAGAAGATATTTACAGTTAAAAGAGAAAGGTGAAATAGCGGATATTGAAGAAATAAAAAAAGAGGTGATTGAAAGAGATAAAAAAGATAGAAATAGGAAAATAGCTCCTCTTGTTAAACTTCCTGATGCAGTTTATCTTGATACAACAAATTTAACTATCCAAGAAGTTGTGGAAAAAATTATCAATCTTTACCATCAAAAATTGAATTCTTCTGGTTAAAATTTCTGAGCAAGTTTCAATTTTGTTTCAGTCTCTCCACCATTTATAAGATAAAGCAGAGGCAAAGGTCTATCAACTCCTTCAATAAATGATGGCCTTTCCTTCCATGGAGTAACTGAGAGAACATTTGCCATATCCATCCAGTACTGTAATCTTGAAACTTTTAAATCCCAAACCATATGGAAATGGTTTGCAGGTGCATATTGTTTATACTCAAGCATAGAAGCATATTTCGGTACAACAAAAGTATGTGGCCAGGTATAAGTAGAAGTCCTGCATACTGCCTCTGCAAGTTTTTCAGGAAGTTCAACTGTTTCCGCCTCATCCCATATAAGAGAGAATATGTTATTTGTGAAACTGTAAGCAAGACGTCCTGCAATTCCTTTAATTCCACCTGGAGAAATGAAAGTAACTGAATTACCAAGCCCAGGGAAATAATGCTCTTCCGCAAGTGGGAAAGAAACTCTCTTCATTATTTCTTCAACACTTTCCCCAGGTTTACCAGCCCAGTCAAAAGAAGCACTCCCTGAATTATCTCCATCAACAAACCCCTTTTTTACCCATATTTCATTTTCATCTACTTCCACTCCTATTTTTTCGGCAAGTTGTTTAATTTCCCATCCTTCCCATACCTTTCTGAAATCCATAAATAAAGGAGGATTTCCACCTGTAAGATGAGTGAAAAATAACATGGTTAAAAGACCCTGAACGTCTGCCTCAGTGGCATAAGGAACTGGTGGTTTTTTACCGTTATGGTCAAATGTGGAATTGAAAAGAGATTCCATAATATCAGCAACAGGAAGAGGAATACCTCTGGGGTCAGAACCCCATTCAAGTTGACTCATAAATCCACCACCCACAGCATTTAAATCCTTCATTATATCTCTCACTATCAGATACATTGCCAAGGATTGATTTAATCTTTCACTGTCTGCTTCATCTCTTAATTCTATATTTTTACTTACCTTTTCAAGCCAGTTTCTCAACTCCTTCAATTCCTTTTCGTCATATGCCTTTTTATTCAGCATATCAGCAAGTAATTTCATATCAAGTCGTGTTATTTCAATTCCAAAAATATTTCTGGTGGGAATGATATGAGCAAGAGCAGTTTCCATTCCCATTGAATCATGACCGAAAATTACAACTCGTCTCCCTTTAAGTCCCTTATATGTGATTGCAGCATAACACCAGTCAATAAGAGCATCTGCAGTTTTCTCACTCATAACAGGATTCTGTCCTGTATCTGGCCAGTTTCCAATATTTATATGAATGAGTTTTCCATACTGAGAAATTGCTCCACTGCATGCATGAGTATAAACCACACCAGGTTTTGGTCCACTGTTTCCACATGTAAGATTTACTGGAGTATCAGGAGGAAATTGCTGTAAGAAAGAAATCAGTGTAAGTTGGGGAAAAGCCCAGGTATCAGGTACACCCACAAGAATGTTAACTTTTTCATCTTCAAACTGTCTTGCAACAATATCTGCCTGTTTTTCACCATCTATTAAAACATCACTGTAAACCACCTTTACAGGTGTTCCATCAACAAGTTTAACTCTCTCTGCAATGATATCGGCTGCCATTTTTATTATATTAACTGCTCTTTCCCTTGATTGTTTATCTATTCTTGGGTCACACGGTGAAAAAACACCAATTACAGGATACCTTACACTTTCTCCTTCTCTCTTTCCAGCCTTTACAGCCTTTCCCATTTTTTCCTCCTGGTTGATGATAAAAATTGTTTTGAAATTGCTGAATTTTTCAGAAATATATTATTTCAAATCAACCTCTCTCTGTCAAATCTTCTTTTCTACCACTCAGGAGGGTAAAAGTTTGGAGTTGAGGGAATTAACGAGGTTTTTGTTTGGGTCTTGTATTTTTGGAGTGAGTATCCATTGCCTGTTTTCTGGAAAGGACTATTCTTCCCTGGTCATCATATCCAATGAATTTCACTCTCACAGGAGAACCAATTTTAACCACATCTTCAACTCTTTTAACTCTGTAAGGTGCAAGTTCTGAGATATGAACAAGTCCTTCCTGAGAATTCAAAAATCTCACCACTGCACCAAATGGGAAAGTTTTAACCACTGTTCCATCATAGATTTTTCCAATTTCAGGTTCTTCTGTAAGTTTCTTGATTTCTTCTGCAGCTTTTTTACACGCCTCAATATCATTTGAATAAATTCTTATTTCTCCCTCATCAAGAATATCAATTTTCACTCCTGTTTCTTCAATAATTCTCTTTATTGTTTTTCCACCAGTTCCAATAACAAGACCAACCTTCTCAGGATTTACTCTTATACTCAAAATCTTTGGAGCATAAGGAGAAATTGTTTCACGGGGAGAGGAAATTGTTGCGTACATTTTTTCCAGAATTGTTTTTCTTGCTTCTTTTGAGCGGTAAAGTGCTTCTTTTAAAATCTCAAGATTAAATCCTTCAGCCTTAACATCCATCTGGCAAACAGTTATTCCATCAAACGTACCAGCAACTTTAAAATCAAGGTCTCCATAATGGTCTTCTTCTCCTGCAATATCAGTTAAAATTATGTATTTTTCTCCTTCTTTTATCATTCCAAGAGCAACTCCACCAACATGTTTTTCAATACAAACTCCAGCATCCATTAAAGCAAGAGAACCTGCACATACAGTAGCCATTGAAGAGGAACCATTGGATTCCAAAATATTTGCAACTATTCTTATAGTATATGGAAATTTCTCTTCATCAGGAATAATATATGTAAGTGCTTTCTCTGCCAGTGCTCCATGACCAATCTCTCTCCTTGATGGTGCTCTTAAAGGTGAAACTTCACCCACAGAAAATGGAGGGAAATTGTAATGAACCATAAATCTTTTGGTTGTTTCCTCATAAAGTCCATCTATTATCTGTTCATCACTTCTTGTTCCAAGAGTTACAGAAGCAAGGCACTGGGTTTGACCACGGGTAAAAAGTGCTGAACCATGAGTCCTGGGAAGAAGACCCACTTCACATGTAACCGGCCTTATCTGGTCAATTTTTCTTCCATCAAGTCTCTTTCCTGTTTCAAGTATCAATTTCCTTATCTGCTTTTTGAAAACTTTATCAAACGCTTTTTTTGCTTCCTCTTTTTCACTTTCTTCCTCATATTTTCCAAGAAATTCATCTTCCAGAGTTTTGTAAAACCTTTTCCTTTCAAGTTTTTCAGGGTAATTGTATGCCTCCTTTAATCTTTCTCCCAAGAAAATTTCAGCATGGGAAAGAATTTCAGGTCTTATTTCCTCTCCTTCAATCTTCATTTTTTCACCAATTAAAGGTTTCTGCAATTCAACCATTTTCTTTATTTCTTCCCATGCAGTTTCAACCGCTCCAATAAATTGCTCTTCAGTAATTTCTAAGGCAACCCCTTCAAGCATAACAATTGAATTTTCTGTTGCTGCTACCACAAGATTAAGTAAACTTTTTTCAAGTTCTGGAATTGTAGGATTTATAACATATTTTCCATCTATCAAGCCAACCTTTACAGCACCTATGGGTCCATTAAAAGGTATGGGAGATGAAGTTAAAGCAACAGAAGCACCAATAATTGAAAGAATATCAGGGTCATTTTCCTGGTCTGCTGAAAGGACAAGTGAAATTACCTGAACATCATTATAGAAGTTTTCAGGAAAAAGAGGCCTGATTGACCTGTCAACTAATCTGCTTACAAGAACTTCTCTTTCTGTTGGTTTACCTTCTCTTTTGAAAAATCCACCAGGGATTTTACCTGCTGCTGAAGTCTGCTCTCTGTAATCACATATTAAAGGAAAGAAATCAATATCCTCCCTTTTTTCTTCTGAAACAACAGCAGTAACAAGAACTATTGTCTCTCCAAGTTGAAGATAAGCAGAACCGCTACTCTGAGTAGCAAGTTTCCCCTCTTCAATTTTTATTATTTTGTCACCACAGGGAATTTGGAGTTTATTTGCCATTTACTTTCTCAAACCAAGTTTCTTTATGACTTCCTGATATTTTTCAGGGTCGGTTAACTGGAGATAACGGAGGATTTTTCTTCTTCTTCCAATAAGTTTTAAAAATCCTCTTCTTGAATTTGTATCTTTTTTATGTTTTTTAAAATGTTCATTCAGTGCTTCAATTCTTTTTGTCAATAAAGCAATCTGAACTTCGGGTGACCCGGTATCCTTTTCGTGTCTCCTGAAATTTTTAATAATTTCTGCTTTTTCTGAACTTTCCAGCATTTTAATCTCCTTTTTACCTTTGGTTGCTTTTTAATTATACTTTCTGAGAAATTTTTGTCAACTGTTTTTTTATGATAAATTATATAACATTATGGGGAATTTTAAAAAAGTCCGGGGTATGCATGATATTTTACCGCCTGAAAGTGAAATCTGGAAAAATGTTGAGAAAATATTGAGGGAAACTGTTGAACTTTATGGATTTAAGGAAATAAAAACGCCTGTTGTGGAAGAAAAATCCCTTTTTGAAAGAAGTGTTGGAGAAACTTCGGATATTGTTCTGAAGGAAATGTACACTTTTACCGACAAAAAAGGGAGATTTCTTGCTCTAAGACCAGAAGGAACTGCTTCTGTTGTGAGAGCATATATAGAGGCACAGATTTATAATAAAGAAAGAATTTCCAGATTTTATTATTTTGGTCCAATGTTCAGATATGACAGACCCCAGAAAGGAAGATACAGACAATCTTATCAATTTGGAATAGAATTACTTGGCGGAGCCCATCCCTTTTTTGATGGAGAGGTGATAAAAATCCTTGATAATTTATTCAAAAATCTCGGAATAAACAATTTTTATTTTTCAGTAAATTCTCTCGGATGCAATACATGCAAAAAGAAATATACTGAAATTGTGAGAAATTATTTTGAAAAATTAAAAGAAGATTTATGTGAAGATTGTAAAATTCGGCTTGAAAAATCTCCCTTGAGAATACTTGATTGTAAAAATGAAAAATGTAAAGAGATGATTAAAAATGTATCTTCTCCTGTGGAAAATTTATGTGACGAATGTAAAGCACATTTTGATAAAGTTAATGAATATATGAAAGAATTTGAAATTAGATATTTATTAAATCCTATGCTTGTAAGAGGACTTGATTACTATACAAAAACAGTTTTTGAAGTGTTTATAGATAATGAACCAAATGCAATTGCTGCTGGAGGAAGATACGATAATCTTGTGAAAGAACTCGGAGGACCTGATATTCCTGCAACAGGTTTTGCAATTGGAATTGAAAGAATTATCCCTCTTGTGAAGGTGAAAACTGATAGGATTATAATTCATGGAATTTTTCTTGGAGAAAAAGCAAAAATTTATGGAACAAAAATTGCTGATATCCTCAGAAAAGAAAACATTTCAGTTGAAGTGGATTATGAAGAAAGGTCGCTTAAATCTCATTTGAAAATTGCTGACAGATTGAAAAGAAAATGGTGTATAATAATCGGAGATATAGAGGTTGAGAAAAAAGAAATAATTTTGAAGAATATGGAAACAGGGAAACAGGAAAGTATTAAAGAAGAAAATCTGGTTTCTAAAATAAAGGAGTGCTTAAAATGATAAGGACTCATACCTGTGGAGAACTTAATAAAAACAATCTTGGAGAAAGAGTAATTCTGTGTGGATGGGTTCATTCTGTGAGAGACCATGGAAATTTAACATTTATTGATTTAAGAGATAGATATGGAATTACTCAAATTGTTTGTTCTTCCGAGGATGTTTCAAAGCAAATATGGGAAATTGTAAAAAGAGTTAAAAATGAATGGGTTGTTAAAATTGAAGGTGTTGTTGTTGCAAGACCGGAAGAAACAGTAAATCCAAAAATTCCCACCGGAGAGATAGAGGTAAAACTCATCAATATTGAAATATTAAATAAATGTAAACCTCTTCCTTTTGAAATCACTGAAATGGAAAATGTTTCTGAAAATTTAAGATTGAAATACAGATATCTTGATATGAGAAGATACAATTTCCAGCAAAATCTTTTTAAAAGGTCCATTTTTATCGGAAAAATCAGAGAGTTTCTAATTTCTGAAAATTTCGTTGAAATTGAAACTCCAATTTTAACAAAAAGTACTCCTGAAGGAGCAAGAGACTTCATTGTCCCTTCAAGATTAAATCCAGGGAAATTTTATGCACTTCCTCAATCTCCGCAGCTTTTCAAACAACTTTTAATGATAGGAGGTTTTGATAAATATTTTCAGATTGCAAGATGCTTCAGAGATGAAGACCTGAGAGCCGATAGACAGCCAGAATTCACTCAACTTGATATTGAAATGTCCTTCATTGAAGAAGAAGACATAATAACTTTAATAGAGAAACTTTTAAAATATTCCATAGAAAAAACATTTGGATATGAGATTAAAATTCCATTTCCAAGAATGAATTATGAAGAGGCAATTTCAAAATATGGAAGTGATACAC
>JAGHCG010000008.1 GCA_021160565.1 bacterium
GTTTGAAAAAGATATAATAATCAGAGAAAATGAAAAGATGGAAGGAAGTTACCTTCTTAAACAATTTATAAAGGAAGGAAGATTAATAGAAAAACTTCCAAAACTGGAGGAAATAAGAGAATATTACAGAAAACAGTTTGAAAAATTACCCGATGAGTTGAAAATTATTGATAAGAAAGTTGGTTATCCTGTGATTATTTCGGATGAACTTGAAAAACTCCTTCACGAGATAAAAGGGAGGCAGGGGAGATGATTGATACAAATGAGGTTGCTTTTGTTGATATTGATACTCAGAAAGATTTTATGGAAAAAGAGGGTGCTCTTTATATTAATTCTTCCGAGGAGATAAAAGAAAATTTAAAAAAACTTACACAGTCTGCTGTTGAGAAAAAAATTGTGGTTTTATGTTCTGTTGATGCTCATACTGAAAATGACCCTGAATTTTCTCAATTTCCCCCCCACTGTGTCAGAGGGAAAGAGGGATATGAGAAAATTGATGAGACAAAAGTTGAAAAATTTATAATTGTCCCTTATGAAAGAAAATTTATACCTGAGGTTAGAGATTATCACCAGATAATTTTTGAAAAGAAAACCTTCAGCATATTTGATAATCCGAATTTTCTTCCTTTTCTCAAAAAAATTAGAAAAAAGAAATTTTTCATCTATGGAGTTGCAACTGAATACTGTGTGAAGGCTGCTGTTGAGGGTTTTTTGAAAGAAAGGTATGAAGTATTTTTAATCTCCGATGCAATAAAGGCAATTGATGAAGAAAAGGGAAAAAAGATTATTGAAGAATTTAAAAATAGAGGAGTTAAAATAATAAAAACTGAAGAGGTTTTTACACTGTTTAAATAGATTGAGGAGCAGTGGTTTTATAAACAAAAAATAGAAAACAGAGAAAGAGAAAAATTCCAATAAGCAGAATTATAAGAAATCTTTTCCATGAGAAAACTTTCTGTGTCTGTTTGAAGAATTTTTTTAGTATGTCTCCTTTTTCTTTTTTAGAACCTTTTGGAAAAGGAGGTTTGAAGGTAAATATTCCACCCAGACGGGTTGTTAACCTCATTCTCAGATTTATTGCACATCCACTCGCTTCAAAAATTATACTTAAATCTCTCCTTCTCAACTTTATAAATCCCACAATCATGCTTGGAATTAAAATTAGCGTTCCTATTACTCCAACAGTAATGAGAATGTGGATAAACTTCACCTGAGAAAATACTTTTGTTATATAGGCAAAAGAAGAACCAATCGCTGCTATTGCAACTCCTCCTCCAACCATAAGGTCTCTGGCTATACCTGAACCTGTTGGAGAAACAACAGCAGTTTCAACTTTTTTCTGTTTTGCTTTTGCAAATTTTTCCACCTGTCTTTTTATATTCTCAGCAAGGCGGATAAATGGAGATTTTATTGCTTCAAGAAGTCCAACAGGATTTACAATCATATCAACAATTTCAGCATCCCATTCCTTTCCATCATTTGTAAAAAATACCCCTCTTTTCCCAATTCCCAATCTTCCAACTTCTCCTGAAGTTAAAGCAGCAACAACTTCAAACTTTTTTTCCTTATCCTCTTTCCCTGTAATGAGAAGATACATCAGAAAAACATTACTTTTCTGAGATATCTTTTTGTGAATATTTCTGTTGGTAACCTTTATTGTGAGAGTGATTTTCCTCCCATCAATTATTAAAGTTCCTGCTTCGTATAAGGATTTAACTGTAGGGTCATAAACATTGGAAAAACTCACTGAATTGTTGAGAAAATCCAGAAGGTATCTTTGATAAAGAATTAATTTTTCCAGTGTCTGGATATTTCTTATTTCTTCAGCAACTTCAAGGTCTTTTCTGATAAGTTCTTCAATTTTTTCTTTATAATTTCCCTCAATATATTTCTTTAACTTTTCCTCCCCAATACTTTCAACCTTTTCTCCCTTTTTTCTTTTCAACCACTCTCTGTATTTACCAAGTGAATTTTTAAAGTTTTCCCATCTTTCCTTTGTAAGTGAACTTATTTCTTCACCATATATTTTTTCAAGAACACTTTTCAATTTTTCAATTTTTTCTCTGTAAAGGATATTTATTTCCTTATCAAAATTTAAAATTTCCTCTTTATTTACAGGTGCAAGCGGGAGACGATTTAATTTTTCAAATAATATTTGTTTTTCCTCAAAAGTAGTTTCTTCAAGTTCTTTTTGTTTAAGTTTTGCATGTTCAATCACCCTTTCATCAATTTTGGCAAGACCACACAGAAGAAAATAATTGTCAATTTTTTCTTCAACTTCCTTCATTATCTTAAAAATTTCTTCTGTCTGTTTTCCATAAACCATTATTTCTGTTTTTTCTTCTCCTTCAGGTATTTTCCCTTCATTTATCCACTCAATATATCCTTTTGCCTGATTGAAAAATTCTTCAAGAATTTCCTGATTTATTCCAGGTTTTCCACTTTTATCCTGAACACTTCCCACGCTTGACATTATTAAAGAGATAAGTTGACTTACTTCTGGTTCTTTTGCAGTGTCAGGGGTTATAACTCCATCTCCATTTGCTCCCGCATCAGCCATAATTTTCTGAAGGTCTCTTACCCGGGAAAGAGATATTTCTTTGCTTTCAGGAATACCTGTATTTTTTAGAATTCTCTCGGCTGTTTTTCTGATCAAATTTCCTTCCGGTTCCTCAATATTGATACTTTCCAGTTTCAGAATATCCTTTCCGATATTTTCATAATTTTTTAAAATTTTGAGAAACCATCTAACAGCGTTTTTTATCTCATCTGTTCTTATTCTTCCATTCTTATCAGTATCAAGATAATGAAGAAACGCCTTATCGCAATTGAGAATATCTATTGGAATACTTGTTGCTGCCCAGAGTGCCTCATCAAGAGATAATATTTTTTCAAAATCTTCTGAAGACTGGATTTTTAACTGATAACTTCCACCATAATTTCTGAATGTGAACTTTTCCATTTCCTAAATATTATCAGAAAAAAAAATTAGGGTCAAAAAATCGCATCCCTCAAAAATAATCTCTATGAAGTTGTATTGTTTTTCTTCAAATTCAGCACAATGCCTGCTGGACTCCGCATTCTTGTGAAAATAATCTTGCTTAAAAGAAAGAAATTAAAAACAGAGATATTGTGGATGGGCTTGAAAGTAAGTAAAGACGGACAGGATTTATCATTTTTAAAGAGGATTCTTTATATTTTTTAATGCTTTCTCAATGAATTCTATTCCTTCTTTTTTCTCAAACCACCTTCCATGACCTGGAAGAAGTAAATCAAACTCAAGATTTTTGATTTTTTTCAAACTTTTTCAAGTTCCTCTATATTGAAATCAATACTCCCTTTCCATCCAATTTTTCCATCTTCAAGAATTAAATCTCCTGTGAATAAGCACTTCTTTCCTTCAATTTCAATTAAAAAAGAAGATGAACCTGCTGTATGTCCCGGTGTATGAAGGAGATTTATTTTTATTCCACCAATTTCTATTACCTTATCTTCCTTAAATTTAATTTCAACTTTTGTTTTTTTCACAGCAGAGACATTTTCAGGCCAGATTTTATAAATTTCCTTTTCGAGTGCTTCTGCTGTTTTTTCATGGGCTACTATTTTACTTCCATTTTTTTCAAAAAGATAACCAGCCAGTGCATGGTCAAAATGGCAATGAGTGATCAGAATAAAAGAAGGGAAGGGTAAACCAAAAGATTCCATATTTTTAATCAAATTCTCGTAAACTTCAGGAATTCCACAGTCAACAAGAACTGTCTCTTTTCCTTCAATTGCAAAAATATTACAGTTATTTCCACCACTCTCCAAAATAAGATAAACTCTATTTATAATTTCTCCCTTTTCCATTAATTAAATTATATCTCAAATCTCCTACAACCAGAATTTTCTTTTTTCAAAAAAATTGAAAAGTTAGACCTCCACGAATAAACCTTATAAGGGATAAAAAAGTCAAAATTATAGATTAGGTAAAATATTTAAAAGAGGAGGTAAATATGAAAAAAATTTTAGTTGCAATAAGAGTTTTGGGAATAATGAGTTTTTTTGTTTTTATAATGGGTGGGAAATTGGACGGAAAAACTATAATTGGGACTGGAACAATAAGATACATTCAGTTGGAAGGAGGTTTTTACGGAATTATCACAGAAAAAGGAGAGAAATATCTGCCTATAAACTTAAAAGAGGAATTTAAAGAAGATGGATTAAGAGTTTGGTTTAAAGGAAAGTTAAGAAAGGTTGTGACAATTCAAATGTGGGGAAAGCCAATAGAGATTTTAGAAATCCAAAAAATTAGAGAAAATAAGGTAAAAAATCTTTCTCAAATAAAAGTTGCAATTCTTTATGAAAGGATAGGAGATGGGAGAGTGATTAATAGAGAAGTGGAAGATGAAATAAAAATTTTTAAAGAGACAAATACGGATTTCATTTTCAGGGCTTTCTGGAGATGGAACCCCTGCCCAGAAAAATGTGATGACTTATCAAATATAAATATGAGAAAAAAATGTAAACTTTTGGGATATAGTTACTACCATTTGGAAAAAACAATTTCAAAAATAAAGAAAGAAATTCCGGGAATAATTATTTGTGGAGCAATTCCTGCTCAAATAATTCAGAGAAAAGGGGTCTGGAATCCACAAACAAAAGAAATTATAAGATACCCTGAAACCTGGGATTTAGCTTTAGACCCCTCAAAATGGAAAATAGATATGTCAAAAGAAGAACTTCAATGTAGATTTGCAAAAACCCATTTCTGGGTACCTCAAGATTTAGATTGCAGAGATTATCATCCAGAGATTGCTTCGGCTTATTTTCCAGACATTACCAATAAAAAATTTCAGGAATTACTTCTAAGTTGGGCAGAAAGACAAATAGATGCAGGTGTTGACGCTATCTGGATTGATATGCTTTTTAAACAGGTAGTAATCCTTTATAGAATAACGAAAGATTTCAATCATCCCTCTGTAAAAGAAAGTTATGATGCAGTGTGTAAAATTGTGGAGAAAATCCACAAGTATGGAGAGAAAAATGGAAAAGATATTCTTGTAGGAAGTTGGCCTACAGCAATTTATTTTCCTTATCCTCCACCAAAACTTGATTTTGTTACTCTATCTCCTTCAAGGAGAGAAATAAGGGAGATGAAACTTGATGGGAAGAAATGGGATAAAAGATTAAAATTAATTAGGAAAAAGTTTGGAAACATCCCCATTTTTGCCTTCATAGATTGGGCAGGAAGTACAAAAACACCTTTGGGAGAGTTTAGTCAGGTTTTGACGAAAGAGGAACAGAAAGAATTTTTAAAAATTGCTGATGAATTTTTCTCCCGGAGAAATGTAATATTTGTCTTCCCAGTTCATGGTGGATTTATGGGGCAGGATGCAAAAATTTTATCTTTTGAGAAATTGAAAATTTATGATAGTTTTGCTCCAGAGTTCAATACTTACAAAAC
>JAGHCG010000039.1 GCA_021160565.1 bacterium
AAAGTGTCCTCTGATGTTCAGACAAAAGTTGCAGCAGGATATGATGAAAAAAACATTTATTTTCTTGTAATTTGTGAAGACCCTGAAAGCGGTTCTCTTGATTATAATTCAAGAGATTTTATCACTATTTCTATAAATCCTTTTAATCTTTATGATAAGTGGTATCAGTTTGTGGTTCACCCTTATGGATTGATAAAATATTGCTATGTATGGAAGTTTTACAGTGATGATGAACCAGAGAGATTATGGAATTCAGAATGGAAAGCGAAAACAAAAGTGGAAAGTGGAAGATGGATTGTTGAAATCTCAATTCCTCTGGAAGACCTTAAAGTGAAAGAAATTTCTTCTGATAGCAGATGGGATATTAATTTTCTGAGATATTCTGAAAGATTACCAGTTTCTACATGGACAGGAAGGATTGATAATCCAGAACAGTTTGGAATAATGATATTTAAGGAGCAATTATGAGAAAGTTTTTATTTGTTTTTTTCTTTTTATGTGTTGTGATTTATGGAAGTGAATGGTTTGAAAAGAATAAAGAACTGTCTGTAATTTATCCTTCTGAAATATGGAAGTACATAAAAAAGGCAGATTATTTTGATACAAAAGGGCAGAGAAAACATGCTGACTATTATCTCAGACTTGCGAAAAGAAAAGTAGAAGAAGCAAAACCTTTCATTCCTTCTGATTGGCCAAAAGGATGGCCACAGACAAGAAATGCTCTGAAGTATTTAAAATATGCAACTCCTGAAGCATATCTTTACAGAATTATAGGAGATTTTGCTTATTTCCATGGAAAGTATAAAGAGACACTCAAATATTATGAGATGTATATTGAAAAATCAATAATTCCAGATACAGATTATATGAAAAAAATTGCAGAAATTTATGAAAAGGAAAATATGTTAAAGGAAGCAAGAATTTTTTATTATAATCTTTTCAGAGTTATAGAAAGTAAAAATTTTCATGGGAAAAAGTATTCTTTAAAATGGATAAAAAGAAAAATAAAAAAGATAGACTTTGTATTGAGAAAAATTCCAATTCTTGTCCTTGACGTTTCTTATAGTGGAGTTCCAGAGTTTATAAAAAGTGATTTTAATAAAATTTTTAAAAGAGAAGTGAAGAATATAAAAAATTCTAAGATAATTTCTGAAGTTGATTTCCAGAAAGCACTGAAGGAGGAGATGTTGACAAAGGAAGATTTGCAGGATGAGGAAGAACTTTCCAATGTGGGGAAAATTCTTAATGCTGAATATATTTTGAGACCTTCTTTAACCAGAATAAGAGATACTTATATTCTGGAAGTGGATGTATTTGAACCTGTGAAAAAAATGTGGATTGAAAATTATGAGTTTAAAACACAGGATTACCAGTATCTTTCAAATATGGTTGAGAGGTTTGTTTATAAATTTCAGGGTAAGGAAATTCCAGAAGAACTTTATCTTCCAGAAAACAAATTTTTATGGAGTTTTGAGACAGATAGTTTAATAAATGATATAAAAATTTCTAAAAATGGAAAGAAGATAATTGTTGGATGTGAAAGTGGTTCAGTTTATATTTTTACAGAAAAAGGAAAAGTCAGTAAGAAATTCAAAATGTCTGATAGAGTTATAAAGGTCGCTATTTCTGGAAATGGGGAGTATTTTTCCTGGTTATGTCTTGATGGAAAATATTACTTTGCTACTGATAATGGAGTGATTCTGTGGAGTAAAAAACTCGGAAATTTTGGAAGAGGAACAGATATTTCAGAAAGAGGAAGGTTTAATGTAACTGTTGTGAATAATAAAGTTTATTACCTTGATAGAAAAGGTGAAATTTTCTGGGATTTTGAATTCCCTGAATGGGCAAGTTTTGTGAGAATAAGTTCTGATGCTCATAGAGTTTTTGTTGGTGGAGAGAAAGGTGGTCTGTGGTGTATTTCTGATGAGGGTAATTCTTTATGGAAGAAAAAACTTGATGGAGAAATTGTGGATATAAAAATTTCAGAAAATGGAGAGTTTATTCTTGCTGAAACTGATAAAAATAAAATATATATTTTTGAAAATTCAGGAAAACCTGTTAAAAATTTTGGAGCGGGACAGGATGTATTTTTCACTTCATTTGATAAAGAAATATTGAATTTAATAACAGGGAAAAGAGGAAATTTCTTTTACTTCCTTTCTCATGATAAAAAAAGATTGTGGAATTACAAACTCAGGGAAAGAGTTAATTTTGTTTCTTCTCTTCCTGATGGGAAATTTATTGTGGCGGTTGAAGGGAAAAACATATTTGCATATTCAATTTTATGGAAATGAAAAGGACAGGAATTGCAAATCTTCCTCTTCATAATGGTAAGGCTCCTCCCTGGCTTTTCAATATGATGAAAAAACTTGCAAGGGAAATATGTCTTGTGATTATTGAAGAATTCGGAAAAGAAGAGTTCCTCAGAAGAATATCAGACCCTGTCTGGTTTCAATCTTTCGGTTGTGTACTCGGTTTTGACTGGCATAGCAGTGGATTGACAACCACAACACTTGCTGCATTGAAAGAAGGATTGAAAGAAATAAATTATGAAGGTGGAATTTATGTTGCAGGTGGAAAAGGAAAAAGAGGATTATTCACTCCAGAAGAAATCAAAATATTTGCAGAAAAGAAAGGATTTAATCCAGAACCTCTTATTTATTCAAGCAGAATAACTGCGAAAGTTGATAATGTTGCTATTCAGGATGGATATTCAATATATCAGCATTTTTTCATTTTTGATGAGAAGGGAAACTGGGTTGTAATTCAGCAGGGAATGAATTCTTATATTTCTATGGCGAGAAGATATCACTGGTTCAGTGAAGAATTAAATTCATTCGTTGTTGAACCTCATAGAGGAATTTGTGGAAAAAAAGAGAGACGTGTTTTGAATATGGTTGCAAGAGAAAGTTTAAATTGTCAGAATTATTCCATAAAATTGCTTGAAGAAAAAAATGAAGTTTTGAATATTCTGGAAAAAATTCCTCAATTAAATCTTCCTTACCATCATCAGATTTTCTGGAAAAATACCGACAGGAAAAGGTTAAAGGAAGTTTTCATTTCGCTGAGCAGGAAGAAGATTAAAGATTTTGAAAATCTTTTAAATGTAAGAGGAGTTGGACCAAAAACAGTAAGAGCAATGGCACTTCTATGTGAAATTATTTATGGAGTTACTGCAAGTTATAATGACCCTGTTAGATATACTTTTGCTCATGGCGGGAAAGATGGACATCCTTTTCCTGTTGATAGAGAAGTTTATATTCAATCAATAAATATGTTGACAGAAGTTTTAAGGAGATGTAAAATCCCACCTATACAGAAGGAGAGGAAATTAAGAAAACTTGCTTTTTTACTTAAATCTTAAAGTTTTTCAAGGAGGGAACCATGATAAAAGTAGGAATTCTCGGAGCAGGGTTTATGGGAAATATGCATGCAACTGTTTACAGTCAACTTCCTGATGTAAAAATAGGTGGAATAGCAGATATAAGAGGAGAAAAAGCAAAATCTCTTGCGACAAAATTTAAAACAGTCCCCTATTATGACCCTGAACAACTTTTAAATAAGGAAGATATTACTGTAATTGATGTATGTCTTCCCACATTCCTCCATAAAGAATATGTGATAAAAGCAGCAAATCTTGGAAAGGATGTTATATGTGAAAAGCCAATTGCTTTAACAGTTGAAGAAGCAGATGAGATGATAGAAGCATGTAAAAAGAACAAAGTGAGATTTATGGTGGCGCATGTTATAAGGTTCTGGCCAGAGTATAAATACCTGAAAGAGATTTATGACAGTGAGAAGTATGGGAAACTTAAAAGTATAAGTATGAGAAGAATATCTCCTTTACCTACATGGGGATGGCAGGACTGGTTACTTGACCAAGAAAGGTCAGGTGGAGCACTGGTTGACCTTCATATTCATGATACAGATTTCCTTCTTTACCTTCTCGGTAAAAATCCAGAAAAAATATATTCAAAAGTTGTGAAAAGAGAAGATGGACTTTATTCACATATTTTTACAACTTTCACTTTTGAAAATCTCATTGCATTTGCAGAAGGTGGATGGGATTTCCCTTCAAACTTTCCCTTTGAGATGAGTTTTATAGCAAAGTTTGAAAAAGCAGTAGTGGAATTCAATTCAAGGAATACTCCATCCCTTGTAGTATATGAATCTTCAGGAAAAGTTGAAAAACCCACTTTTGAAGCAATTAAAATTGAAGGACTTGAAGGAAATATTGAAGACCTTGGAGGTTATTTTTATGAATTGAGATATTTTGTTGACCATGTAATTCACAATAAAGCATTTACTGTTGTAACTCCGGAGCAGGCAAGAAATTCACTTGCCATTGTTCTTAAAGAAAAAGAGTCGGCAGATACAGGAAAGGAAATTATTCTCTGAGGCAATTTAGAGGAGATGAAAATGACTGCAAGGGAAAGGTGGAATGCAATTTTTAAGTTTGAGAAATTTGATAGAGTTTTTAACTGCGAATTTGGATGGTGGAAAGATACTCTTAAAAGGTGGCATTCAGAAGGATTACCAGAAGAAATTGATACAAATGAAAAAGGAGATAAATATTTCAATTTTGACCCTGTAGAGGGTATACCGGTAAACCTTGGCCTTATACCAAATTTTGAAGAGGAGATAATTGAAGAAACCGATAGATATGTTATAAAAAGGGATACAACAGGGGTTATAAGTAAAGTTTTTAAAGATGGAACTTCAACAATCCCTCACTATATAAAATTCCCTATTTCCAATAAAAAAGATTGGGAGGAATTTAGAGAAAGGTTGAAGCCGGATATTTCAAAAAGATATCCTGAAAACTGGGAGGATTTGAAAAAAGAATGGGAGGAAAGAGATTATCCAGTTGGAATATATGTTGGAAGTTTGTTTGGGTGGATAAGAGACTGGATGGGATTTGAAAATTGCCTTATTGCCTTTTATGACCAGCCAGAATTGATTGCAGAAATGATGGATTATATTGTATATTTTGTCCTTGAGACAGTAGAAAAAGCCCTTGAGGAAGTGAAAGGGATTGATTTTGCTCTTTTCTGGGAAGATATGGCATTTAAAACACAGCCGATGATTTCTCCCCAGTTATTTAAAAAATTTATGGTTCCCAGATATAAAAAAATAACAGAGAGATTGAAAAAAGCAGGAATAGATACTGTAATTGTTGATTGTGATGGAAATATAAATGAACTTGTCCCTTTATGGCTTGAGGCAGGAGTTAATGTTATGTTTCCTCTTGAAATAAACAGTGGTTCAGACCCTGTTATATTGAGGAAAAAATATGGAAGGAAAGTTCTCCTGAAAGGTGGAGTAGATAAAATTGCTTTAATTCATGGAAAAGAAGCAATTGATAGAGAACTTGAGAGAATAAAAGAAACAGTTGAAGGAGGTGGATATATTCCACATGTTGATCACAGAGTCCCGCCTGATGTAAGTTTTGAAAATTATCTTTACTATTTAAAAAAGAAAAAAGAAATGTTCAAAATAGATGATTGGGAGATACCCGAATGAAAAGCGGTTTTGTTACAATTGTTGGAAAGCCAAATATTGGTAAATCCACTCTTATCAATAACATCCTAAATAATAAAATTTCAATTGCTTCTTCAAAACCAG
>JAGHCG010000065.1 GCA_021160565.1 bacterium
ATAAAAGGTGATTTTAAAGAAGCAGAAAATATAATTGAGGATGGTTTGACTTATTTCCCTCATTGTGTTAATCTAATTTTCAATCTGGCACTTGTAAAATTCTATACTGGAAAATACGAAAAGGCGATGGAAGAATTGGATAGAGTTTTGAGTATAAATAAATATTATCCAGATGCTCATTATTTGAAAGGAATAATTTACCAGGAAAAAGGAGATTTAGAAAAGGCAAAAAAAGAATTTATAAATGAGATAAACATAAATCCTGGTTCAAAAAGAGCGTGGAAAAAATTGAAGGAGATGAAAGATGAAAAATAAAAAATTTTTCTTCCTTCTTTTTTGGGTTTTACCTTTCCTCCTCAACGCAGAAATGACCCCTTCCCTTAAATATTTTTCTTCTTTAAAATCAAGAATGCCTGGAACAGAAGGACATAAGAAAGCAGCAGATTTTATTCTTCAGAAATTTAAAGAAGCAGGACTTAAAAATGTGAAAAAAGAAGAATTCATTTCAGTTGTCCCTGTTGAAAAATATGCTTACATTAAGTTCGGGAAAAAGAAAATAAGAATTTACTGCATGTGGCCAAATCTTGTAAGAACATCCACAGTTGGTCCTGAAGGAATAGAAGGAAAACTCATTTATGGGGGAAAAGGGAATTTAAAAGAACTTGAAGGAAAAGATATAAGAGACAACATTATTGTTCTTGATTTTGATTCTGAAAGTAACTGGGTCACTTTATCAATGCTTGGAGCAAAAGGATTTATTTTCCTTAAAAAAGGAGAAATTACAAGGACAGAAGCAGAAAGAAAGTTTTTAAAAGTTCCAGTTAATATTCCAAGATTTTATGCAGGTGAGAATTCAGATGAAATACTTTATCTTGCAAGGAAAGAAGCAAAAGTGAAGATTTTTGCAAGGATGGATTGGGAAAGAGTTAAGGACTACAATATTTATGGATATCTGGAAGGAAAAAGTGAGGAGTTAAAAGATGAGTTGATAATAATCTCTGCCTATTATGACAGTATAAGTGTTGTCCCGTCAGTTTCTCCAGGGGCAACATCTGCCTGTAATATTTCTGCTCTTCTGGAACTTGTTGATTTTTTCACAAAGAATCCACCTGACAGAACTATTATGTTTCTTGCTACCTCTTCCCATTATATGAGTATGAAAGGGATTGATGAGTTTATTCAGAGACATTGCAGAAATATAGAGCCATTCAAAAGCAGGATAAAAGAAGAAGAGAGAATTGAACCAAAATTATTCATAGGACTTGAAATTTCAGATGGTTCTGATGAACTGGGAATATGGCATAATGCTTATGAGTTTTACTATCAGAGATTTTTTGCCCAGTTTGGTAAAAAATTCATTTCATATTCACACCAGATTTGTAAAAAACTCGGATATGACCCTTCTACTGCTCTTGTAAATGGAATAAGCCCTGAAAAAGGTCTGGTATGGGAAACATTTTTACCTGATTTGATAAGGACTGATGGAGAATATATGGTTCTTTCAGGAAATCCAGCAATTTCTTTAATTACAGTAAATGATGGAAGATGGAAACTGGATACTCCTGATGATACATATGAGAATCTGAATTTAAACAATGTAAAAAAGCAGATTAATTTTCTAAAAGGAATTCTCAACCTTGCAGTGAATGACCCTGAACTTTTCCCTGAAAGTGAACTTAAAATTAAAGATAAGATAGCAACTCTTTTTGCCAAAATAGTAACATTCAATCCAAGAAAAAGTTTTGTTCCAAATGACCCTGTGAAAAATGCTCTTGTTATCCCCAGAATTTATTATATTTCAAGAGATGTTCCTCTTCAAAAGACATTCCTGGGAGTGAGGGGAGAAATTATAGAAATGACAGGAGATGATGGAATTGCTGAAATTTCAAGATTGTATCTTGGTATTGGAGATGTTTTCCTGAATGCTTTTTATCTTTCACCGGTTACAGGAGAAATTGTGTATGCTCCTGATCTTGGAGTAAATGGAGACCAGCAATTTCCAATTCAATTTAAAATGGATATGAAAGAAAAGAGAAGAACAATAGTACTTTTCAAATCAAAACCAATATCTGTTTTTTCACTTATAGATCCTCAATATCTCACTCCGTTAAATAAACTTGATGTTTTTGATATTTCAAATAGTGTTCCAGATGCTTATGGATGTTATCTACAGTATCCTCTTTACATTCCTTTTGTATGGTCTTCCTATTCTGAATCGGTTGGTTGTGTATTTGCTAAGGAAGGAATAAAAATAAAAATTGTGGGAGAGTCAGGACCTCTCGGGAAAAGACTATTGCTTTTGAATTCAAAAGAAACACTTACAAAAAAAGAATGGGCTGAAGGACTTGGTTTTCCTGTTGATGAAATATCAGCAATTCTTGAAACTCCTTATCAGGGTGCAAAAGATATGATTATCCTTGATGCTTACAGGAGAGCAAACTTTGAAAAATATGGTATAAGAAATGAAAGACTTGCAGAACTTCAGAAGCAATCCAGGAATCTTTTGAGAAAAGCGGAAAGAGCAAAAAGAGAGAAGAAATGGTATGAATTTGTTAAATATTCAAGGCAATCTCAGGCAATAGAGTCAAGAGCCTATCCTGATGTTAAAAGTACAGCAAATGATGTTGTTAAAGGAATAATTTTCTATTTTATGCTTCTTCTTCCTTTTGCTTATTTTGGAGAAAGACTGTTTTTCGGCTTTCCAAAGATAGAAAAGAGAATTGCAGGAGTTTTCGGAATATTCCTTGCTATTTACTGGATTATGAGAATGGTCCACCCTGCTTTTAAACTAACAAATGCTCCTGAAGTTATACTTCTATCCTTTATAGTTCTTTCAATTGTCGCTTCAAAATTTGAAGAACAGATGCAGAGGATGAAAAGAGAAACTTCAAAGGTTTATGAAACAGATGTTGGAAGAATAACTGCTACTGCCACTGCGTTTTCTCTTGGTGTTGCCAATATGAAAAGAAGAAAAATGAGAACAGTTTTAACTTCAATAACCTTAATCTTACTTACTTTTACAGTTCTCTCATTCACTTCCATAAAATCCTATCTTAAATTCAATCAAATTTTAAGACCAAATAAACCAGTTTATACAGGAATCCTTTTAAGAGACCGTTCCTGGTCTCCACTTCAAGAAATTGCTCTTGAATACACAAAAGATGAATTTTCAGAAACTGGAATTATTTCTCCAAGAAGCTGGTTCATACTTAAAAAACTTGGAAACAGGTCTGCAATTGAAATAAAATATAAAGGGAAAATTTATCTTTCCTCAGGACTACTTGGACTTTCTTCGAAAGAGCCAGGTATTACTTCTGTTGATAAAACACTTGTTGCAGGAAAATGGTTTGACAGAGATAATGAGTATTCAGTATTAATTTCAGAAAAGATAGCGAAACAACTGGGAATAACAAAAAATGATATTGGGAAAGTTTATTTAAAAATTTATGGAGAGAAATTTCTTTTAAAAGGAATATTTGATGGAGATAAGTTAAATGAAATAAAAGACCTTGATGACGAAAGAATTACACCAGTTGATTTCTCTGCAATGCCTGAGAAAGAAATAAGCAAAATGAAGATGGAAAAGACAGCCCAGGTCTATACTGCACAGGCAAAAATTCAGAGTTTTACTCATACTGAAGGAAATAACATTGTAATTCTTCCTTTCAAAACAGTTATGAGAATGAATGGGACTCTTCAATCAGTTGCTGTTAAATTTAAAAAAGGAGTTGATGCTCCTTCCCTTATAGAAAACTTCATAACAAAACTGGCAGTCATACTTTTTGCTGGATATAATGGAAAAACATATGTATATAGCAGTATGGGACTAACTTCATTTTCTGGAATTGGAAACCTTATAATACCAATTCTCATTGCCTCTCTTATAGTTTTGAATACAATGCTTGGTTCAGTTTATGAGAGAATAAGAGAAATAGGAACTTACAGTGCTGTAGGACTTGCTCCTGTGCATATTGCTTCTCTGTTTCTGGCAGAATCTCTTGTTTATGCAGTTTTGGGAGCAGTTTCAGGATATCTTTTAGGGCAGGTAATTGCAAAATTTCTTATGGCTACAGGCCTTTTAAGAGGACTTGTTTTGAACTATTCTTCTCTTTCAGCAGTTTTCTCCACAATTATAATCTTCATCACAGTTTTACTTTCGACTCTTTATCCTGCAAGGAAAGCAAGCCAGATGGCAGTTCCAGATGTTACAAGAAAATGGGTTCTTCCTGAACCAAAGGGAGATGACTGGGAATTTGAATTTCCATTTACAGTAAGTGAATTTGAAGTACTTGGACTTGTTACCTTCCTTACAGAATATTTCAATTCCTATCAGGATGTTTCTCTCGGTAATTTCTATACAAATGGGGCAACTTTAAAATATGAAAAACTTGAAAGCGGAAAGAATAAATATATCATTGAGACAGAAATATGGCTTGCTCCTTTTGACCTTGGAGTAAGTCAGAGATTAAAAATGGTTATGGAACCTCTTGGTCAGTATAATTTCTATGTGATAAATCTCTTCATGAAAAGAACAAGTGGTGAATTCAATGACTGGAAGAGATTAAATAGAAGATTTCTTGATGGAATAAGAAAACAGTTCCTCATCTGGAGGACAGTAAGTTCTGAAATAAAAAAAGATTATGAAAAACAGGGAAAAGAAAAACTTAATCTTACCTGAAAAGGAAGGTGAAAATGGCTGAAGAAATAAAAGAAGAAATCAGGTTTGAACCTGTGGCAGAGCCCTTTCAGGAAGGTTTTAATATAAAAACAGTTTTTGCTGCTCTCTTTATAGGTTTTGTTATGCTTCCTGGAGCAATTTACTTGGGGCTTATTACAGGTGGTGGAATTACTGGAGCGGCTCAATGGGTTACAGTTATTCTCCTTGTTGAAATAGCAAAACGTTCTTTTGTGGAATTGAAAAAACAGGAAGTATATATAATTTACATTCTTGCTGCCTCTCTTGTTTCCGCAGGACTTGTTCTTGGAGCAGCAAGTCTTGTATTGCAGGGAGGTGCTTTCAGTGACCTTATATGGAAACAGTATCTTGTTCAATCTCCCTATGCTAAATCGTTTGGACTTACACCTCACATTCCAAAATGGGCAGTTCCACCAGCAGGTTCAGAAGCACTTTTAAGAAGAACTTTTTTGAATAGAGCATGGGCAATTCCAATACTACTTCTTATTGTCCACAATGTTCTCTTTAGGATAAACAGATTTACTCTTGGATATGTTATTTTCAGAATAACCAGTGATATTGAAAAACTCCCATTTCCAATGGCTCCTGTTGCTTCAGAAGGAGCAATTGCTCTTGCAGAAGTAAGTGGTAAAAAAGAAACATGGAGATGGAGAGTTTTCAGTATTGCAGCAATGATTGGAGTTATTTTTGGTGCTTTCTATGTTGTAATCCCAACCATTACAGGTTTATTAATGACAAAACCTCTTCAACTTCTTCCTATTCCCTGGGTTGACCTTACAACTCAGTTTGAAAATATTCTTCCTTCTTCCCTCGTAGGATTTGCGACAGACCTCTGGTTTTTATTTGTTGGATTTGTACTTCCATTCTGGGTTGTATTTGGAATTTTCACAGGTTCAGTACTTGCCAAAGGATTTGGCAATCCCCTTCTTTATAAAATTGGAATAATAAAAAACTGGCAGCCAGGAATGACAGCAATTCCAACCAATGTTGTTACTACAATGGATTTCTGGATTAATGCAGTAATTGGTGGTGGAATTGTCGTTGGTTTAATAGGAATATGGAAAACCCTTATGTCTTTTAAGAAAAGAAAAGGAATAGAAAGGGTTGAGAGAAAACTTCCAGAAGGAAGAGGAGATTACCCTCTTCCTGTTGCTATTACTTTATGGTTTTTATCCACCCTCATTTATATTATAATATGCCACATTCTTGTCCCCAGATTTCCTATTATGTTATTTGTATTTTTTGGATTTTTTCTCACACCATTTTTAAGTTATACCTCTGCAAGAATGTTTGGAATTACAGGGGCGGCGACAGGTATTTCTTTTCCAATGGTGAGAGAAGCAACATTTATTTTAAGCGGATATAGAGGAGCAGATATATGGTTTGCCCCGGTTCCATATTTCAACCATGGACTTACTGCTCAACAATTCAAACAACTGGAACTTACAAGGACAAAATTCACTTCGTGGTATAAAGCAGAATTTACAGCTCTTGGAATAATGTTGTTCTGCAGTTTCCTTTTCTGGTCAATTATATGGAGAATGGCACCAATTCCGTCTTCCACATATCCTTATGTTCAGAAGATGTGGCCAATGAGCGCAATATTCCAGTGTTTATGGGCAACAAGCACTCTTGAAGGTGGAGAGAAATGGATGATAGAAGCAATTAAATTAAAGTATATTGCAGGTTCAACAATTATTGGTTTTCTTATTTACTTTATTCTTTTATTTTTGAAAGCGCCTATTGGATTTTTCTATGGAGTGGTTGGAGGAGTTGCTCAACTTCCACATTTTGCTTTTCCAATGTTTGTTGGAGCACTTCTTGGGAGATTTTACTTTTCTAAAAAAATTGGAAAAGATACATGGAAAAGGTACACTCCAATAATTCTTGCAGGTTATGCCTGTGGAATGGGACTTATAGGTATGATTTCAATTGCTGTGGCACTGATTGCAAAAACAATCTTCCAGATAATCTTCTAAGCACAAACCTGGTTTGTCCTAAAATGGCTAAATTGGGCTTGGGAAGGTCAGAGGGTGTATTCTTCAAGATAAGAGGGGATGAAAATTTCGCTTTTTACTTTTTCCTTTAAAATCTCCTTGAATTCTTCAATTATTTCTTCTTCCCCATGAATTAAAAATATTTTTTCAGGTAAATTTTCAAATCCACAAATCCATTTTAAAAGTTCATCTCTATCAGCATGAGCAGAAAAACCATTTATTTTTTCAATCCTTGCTTTTACAGGATAGAATTGACCGAGTATTCTAACTTTTTCTTTTTTCTCAAGAATTTCCCTTCCAAGAGTTCCCTTTGCCTGATAACCCACAAAAAGAATAGTTGATTCAGGTCTTGTGATATTTGTTATAAGATGATGCTTTATCCTTCCACCTGTACACATGCCACTTCCAGCCATTATTATTGATGAACCCTTTATGTAATTTATTGCTTTTGATTCATGAACTGATTTTGTAAGTTTAAGCATTGGAAAACTGAAAGGAGATTGTCCGTTTTTTATTAGATTTCTTGTTTCTTCATCAAAATATTCTGTATGCTTTTTAAAAACTTCTGTAACATCTATTGCCATTGGACTGTCAACAAAAACAATTAGATGTGGAATGAGGTCTTCATTGAGGAATTTGTTGAGGTAATATAGAATTTCCTGTGCTCTTTCTATTGCAAAAGTTGGAATTACAATATTTCCTCCTCTCTTTACTGTTTTATTTATAATGTTGATAAATTTTTCAGTTGCCTCCTCTTTACTCTCATGTAATCTATTTCCATAAGTTGTTTCCATAAAAACATAATCAGCACTTTTAAAGACGGTGGGGTCAGAAAGAATTGGTTTGTTCCATCTTCCTATATCTCCTGAAAAAATCAGTTTTTTTTCTCTGCCATTTTCAGATATTTCAAGTTTCACCATTGAGGAACCAAGGATATGTCCAGCATCATAAAAATTTATGAGAATATTTTCTCCTATTTTTACCGGAGAATTGTAATTTACAGATGAAAAAAGGGGAAAAACTTTTTCTGCATCTTCAGTATCATAAAGAGGAATTTCAGGATATGGTCCTCTTCTACCCTCCTTTTCATGCCTTTTCCTTTTCTTTTCAGCATCTTCAACCTGTAATTTTGCAGAATCAAGGAGAACAATTTTTGCAATTTCTTCTGTTGGTTCTGTACAGTAAATTTTTCCTGAAAAGCCATCTTTAACAAGTTTTGGTAAGAAACCACAGTGGTCAAGATGTGCATGAGTTAAAATTACAGCATCAATACTTTCTGGCTCTACTGGAAATTCTTCCCAGTTTCTATTTTTAAACTCCCTTTCCTGAAAAAGTCCACAATCAATGAGAATTCTTCTATTTTTTGTTTCAACAAGAAATTTTGAACCAGTGACATTTTTACTTGCTCCAAGTATTTTAATTTTCATTTCTAATTCCTCTTTTTTCTTTTTATCATACCATAAGAGAGAGGAAAGAAGAAATTCATTGACAGAGATGTTTATTGATTTTACAATTCTTTCAAATGGAGGAGAAAAATGGAAAAAATTGGAATTGGTGTTGTTGTTGGAAATAGAAGTTTTTTCCCTGACCATCTCTGTAAAAAGGGAAGAGATGAAATTTTAAAGTTTTTGAAGAAGAAGGGATTGGAAGTAATTGCTCTTTCTGAAAAAGATACCAAATTCGGAACGGTTGAAACCTGGCATGATGCAAAAAAATGTGCAGAACTTTTCAAAAAAAATAGAGAAAGAATATCAGGAATAATAGTGACTTTACCAAATTTTGGAGATGAAAGAGCAGTGACAGATACATTGAAATTATCTCAACTGGATGTTCCTGTTTTAATTCATGCTTTTCCAGATGAAATTGATAAAATGAAAGTTTCTGATAGAAGAGACAGTTTCTGTGGAAAAATCTCTGTATGCAATAATCTCTATCAATATGGAATAAAATTTACTCTGACAACCTATCATACAGAAAGTGTTGAGAGCGAAAGTTTCAAAAAAGATATAGATGACTTTATATCAATATGTAGAGTGATAAAAGGATTAAAAAATTTAAAACTTGGAGCAATAGGAGCAAGACCTTCAGCATTTAAAACAGTCAGATACAGTGAGAAAATTCTTGAAAGATATGGAATAAGTGTTGATACGATTGACCTTTCTGAGATACTGGCAGGAGCAGATAAATTGAAAGAGAATGATAAAAGAGTAAAAGAAGAATTTGAAAAGATTAAAAATTATACAGATACTTCTTCAATTTCAAATCAGTCAATTATAAAAATGGCAAAATTAAAAGTAGTGGTGGAAGATTGGATAAAAGAAAATGACATAAAGGCAATTGCTTTCCAGTGCTGGACATCAATTGAAGAAAATTTTGGAATTGTTCCATGTACTGTTTTAAGTTATTTCTCAAATTCCCTTGTTCCTTCTGCATGTGAAGTTGATGTTACAGGTGCTTTAAGTATGTATATTTTGCAGTTATCTTCGGGAAAGCCAAGTGCTATCGTTGACTGGAATAACAATTATAAAGATGAAGAAAACAAATGTATTTTCTTCCACTGTAGCAATTTCCCTATTTCAATTCTTGAAGAGAGTAAGATTGTAAGTCAAGAGATAATAAAAAGTTGTGTAGGAGAAGAAAATGCATATGGAGCTATATTTGGCAAAATAAATTCTTCTCCTTTTACATTTCTAAGATTGTCAACAGATGATATAAATGGAAAAATAAAAGGTTATACAGGAGAAGGAGAAATTACAGAAGAAAAAGTTGATACGTTTGGCGGATATGGAGTTGCAAAAATTGAAAATTTGCAATCTCTTTTAAAATTTATATGTGAAAACGGTTTTGAACATCATACCTGTATAAATCTTTCAAAAAAAGCAAAAGTTATTAAAGAATCTCTGGGTAAATACAAAGAGTGGGAGATTTATTATCATATTTGAAAGGGGGAAAGATGAAGAAATATGATGTTGTGGTTTGTGGTGGAGGACTTGCAGGAGTGTGTGCTGCTATTGCAGCAGGTAGATATGGATTGAAAACAGCAATAGTTCAGGATAGACCCGTTTTTGGTGGAAATGCATCTTCTGAAATAAGAGTAAACATTGGCGGAGCGTGTGCAAATAATGCATGGGCAAGAGAGACAGGAATAATAAGTGAAATTTTCCTTGAGGAAAGAAAAAGAAATTTTGCTCCTCATAGAAATTCTTATATAAACTCAAATTTAGACCTTGTCCTTTATGATTTCTTGAAAAGAGAAAATGTGGATATGTATTTAAATACTTCTGTAAGAAAAGCGATTATGAAAAGAAAAGATTTAATAGAAGGTGTTTTTTGTATTCAACTTGGAAGTGAGAGAGAATTTGTAATTTATGGTGATTATTTTATTGATGCTACAGGAGACGGAACAGTTGCTTTTTCATCTGGTGCAGAGTACAGAATTGGAAGAGAAAGTAAAAAGGAATTTGGAGAATCTCTTGCACCTGAAAAAGAAGATATGGGAATTATGGGAAATTCTCTTCTTTTTCTCGTGAGGGATACTGGTAAACCTGTGAAATTTACTCCTCCTTCATGGGCGGTTAAGTATCCAAAGGATGATATTGCACTGCAAAAACGTGCACATTCCTATCTTCCGGGATACTGGTGGATAGAGATTGGTGTGCCCTTTGATACAATTTATGATAATGAGGAAATAAAACATAATTTACTTGCCCACCTCCTCGGTGTGTGGGACCATCTCAAAAATGAAGGAGACCATGGATTTGAAAATTTTTCTCTTGAATGGGTTGGAATGGTTCCTGGAAAAAGGGAATCAAGGAGGATAATGGGAGATTATATTCTCACTGAAAATGACATAAAAGAGAGAAAAAATTTTCCTGATACTATTGCTTATGGTGGCTGGTTTATAGACCTTCACACTCCTGGCGGAATCCTTGCAAAGGATAAACCCCCAGAGCCAACCCTTGATCCAGATGACAAGAAACAATTTTAACACTGTGATAATACGACCGTCAAGAAATCCCACGTA
>JAGHCG010000108.1 GCA_021160565.1 bacterium
GAAGAAAGAATCTGTAAATATATTGATATTCCGCTTCAGCATGCTCACCCAGAAATTCTTGAGAAAATGGGAAGACCTGTTTTTGATTACAGAAAATTGATTGAAAGAATAAGAAAATTTATTCCAGAAGTTAGAATAAGAACAACATTTATTGTGGGATTTCCCGGAGAGGATGAAAAGCATTTTAAATATCTTGTTGACTTCATAAAGGAGATGGAGTTTGATAAACTTGGCTGTTTTTCCTATTCAAGAGAGGAAGGAACTCCTGCGTATGATTTTGAAAACCAGATACCAGAAAAGATAAAAGAAGAGAGAAGAAATATCATTATGGAAATTCAGAGAGAAATTTCAGAGAAAAAGTTGAAAGAAATGATTGGTAAGAAAATAGAAGTTCTGATTGAAAGTAGGCAAGACAAATATTATAAAGGAAGAACTGAATATGATGCTCCAGAAATTGATGGAATTGTTTATGTAAAAGGGAAAAACTTAAAAACCGGAAAATTTTATAAAGTCAGAATAAAAGAAGCATATGAATATGACCTGTATGGAGAAATTTAAGTTATTTTACTTCCCGCCGGTACTTCCTTATCAGTTGTTAAAAGAGAAAGGTCATTATCAAAAAGAGTTGCAAGTATCATTCCTTTACTTTCAATTCCTCTTATAACTTTTGGTTCAAGATTCACAATAACAACAACATTTTTCCCTATAAGTTGTTCTTTCTCAAACCATGGTTTAATTCCAGCAACAAGTTTTCTTGTTTCATCACCAATATCCACTGTTAAAAGATAAAGTTTATCTGCACCTTCAATATCTTCAACATCAAGAACTTTTCCAACCCTTAAATCAAGTTTTTTAAATTCATTGAAACTTATAATTTCCATCTCTCCCTCCTTTTTGTCCATATTTTTCTGAATGATATCTTGCGTACCATTTCTCTACTTCCTTTTTATCTAAGGGAGTAATTTTTAAATTCAATATTTTACTCACGATTAAAGAATAACAATAAATCTCAGCCAGATATTCAGCCATAAGAGCATAAAAAACAGATTTTTCGGGTGTCTCTCCTACAGTGAAAAGTCCATGATTTGAAAGAATTATAGCATTTGATTTTGTGTTTTTATAAATTCTAAGTACTTCCTTCCCAATATTATTTTGTGTATTATCCACATATTTTGAAACAGGTATTTCTTTTCCAAAAACATCCGCGTGAGTGGTGGTAAATACAGGAATAGGAATTTTTAAAATGGAAAAAACTGTGATGAATTTTGAATGGGTATGGCAAATTCCTCCAATGTCTTTCAAATTTTTGTAAAGGAAAAGGTGATGTATTGTATCCACAGATGGTTTTAAATTTCCCTCGACAACTTTTCCATCCATATTCACTCCAACTATCATATTTTCTTTCAATTCTTCATATGGAACTCCACTTGGTTTTATATAAACAATTTCCTTCTTTCTATCTATTCCACTTACGTTTCCCTGTGTACCATATACAAGATTATTATTTTTCAGATAAAGGTTTGCTTTATACACAGATTTTTTCAAATTCATTGGAATGACACCTCATCTTTTATCTTCAATAATTCTTTCATTACATGATATAAACTTTTTCTGTAATTTTTTGTACCAAAAGCATCATGAAGATTTTTGTATAAAGAATATAATTTATCATATATTTTTTTGTTTTTGAAGTCTGGAGTATATTTGAATTTTTTGAATTTACATATTTTTTCTTGAGCAACTTTTACATTTTTGAAATATTTCCCTGCAATTGCTCCAAAAATAGCTGCTCCTGTTGCACACGTCTGGGGAACATCTGAAATTTTTATTTCTTTTCCAAATATATCAGAGTAAATTTGCATCAGCAAAGGATTTTTCTCTGGAATTCCGCCAGTTGCAATTATTTCTTTTATTTTTACACCGTACTTTTCAATCTGTTCAATTATTCTTCTTGCTCCAAAACCAGTAGCTTCAATTAAGCACCTGAAAACTTCCTCAGGTTTTGTGTTCAAAGTAAAACCAAGTATAAGACCTGTCAGTTTCTGATCCACCAGAATACTTCTATTTCCATTATGCCAGTCAAGACATAGAAGCCCTGTCTGCCCTGGTTTTATTTTTGATGCTTTTTTCATAAGATACTGATAAGGGTTTTGAACAAAATCCGGCATAAATCTTTTTACAAACCAGTAAAATATATCTCCAACAGCAGATTGTCCCGCTTCAATTCCAAGATATCCTGGTACAATACTGTCCGGGAAAATTCCACATACTCCTGGAACATCAGTTACTTTTTTTGATATCATCATATCGCAGGTAGAAGTTCCTATCACTTTTACAAGCACTCCTTCTTTTATTCCTGCTCCCACTGCTCCAAAATGAGCATCAAATCCTCCCACACTTACAGGAATTTTTTCTGGAATTTTAAGTTTTTTTGCCCATTCCTCACACAGATAACCTGCAACTTTACCTGCTGAATATGCTTCATCATAAAGTTTTTCCCTTATATTTTTAAAAAGTGGGTCAAGATTTCCAAGAAATTCATTGTCAGGAAGTCCACCCCATTCTTTATGATAGAGGGCTTTATGACCAGCAGCACATATACTTCTCTTAACTTTTTTCGGATTTTTTATTCCACACAGTACAGCAGGAATGTAATCAGCAAATTCAATAAAAGTTGCCATTTTTTCAAAAACTTTTCTGTCAGTCCTTGCAAGATGAAGTAATTTTGAAAAGAACCATTCAGAAGAGTAAACTCCTCCGATTTTTCTGAGATAGTGAGGCCTTGTTTTTCTTGCCAGTTCTGTTATTTCTTCTGCTTCATCACTTGAAGTATGGTCTTTCCACAACCATGCCATTGCATTTGGATTATTTTTAAATTCATCGTAGAAAGAAAGAGGTGTTAAATTTTCATCAACTGGTAGAGGAGTACTTCCTGTTGTATCCACACCTATCCCAACTATTTTATCTTCTGAAAATGACTTTAATTTCCTTCCTTTTTTTATTGCGTTTTTAACCACTTTTTCAAGGCATATTAACCAGTCAGATGGGTTCTGTCTTGCCAGATGAGGATTTTTGTCATCTATTATAACTCCATCAATTCCAGAGGGGTAATTAGCAACACTTTCACAAACAATCTCACCACTTTCCAATTCTACAATTACACATCTTACCGAATTTGTACCGAAATCCAGCCCTATTGAATACATTTTATTCTGTGGATATTATATAATATTGAGGGAGGAGAAAACAAATGGATATAAAAAAGAGGGTAAAAAATTTATTATCCCAAATTCCAGAGGGAGTTATTCTGGTAGCAGCGACAAAAACAAGAACTCCTGAAGAGGTTCTTGAGGCAATTGAAGGCGGTATTGAAATTGTTGGTGAGAATTATGTTCAGGAAGCAGAGGGAAAATTTAAAGTAATCGGGAAAAGGGTTAAATGGCATATGATAGGACATCTTCAGAGGAATAAAGTAAAGAAGGCAATTGAGATATTTGATATGGTGGAAACAGTTGATAATTTCTCTCTTGCAAAAGAGATAGATAAATATGCGGAAAGAAAAAGGATAATATATCCTATTTTGATTGAAATTAACAGTGGAAGAGAAGAACAGAAAAGTGGGGTATATCCTGAAAATATTTTTTCATTAATTGAAGAAATTTCAAAACTTAAAAATATAAAAGTAGAAGGACTTATGACAATGGGACCTTTTGTGAAAAATCCTGAAGATATAAGACCTTATTTCAGATTAACAAGAGAAATTTTTGAAGAATTGAAAGGAAAAGATTATCCAAATGTTGAAATGAAATATCTTTCAATGGGAATGAGTGATACATGGAAAATAGCAATTGAAGAGGGAGCAAATATAATTAGAGTAGGGACACTTATTTTTGGACCAAGAAAATAAAGGAGAGGTGGCTGAGTGGACGAAAGCGGCCGACTCGAAATCGGCTTCCGCCACAGAACGTGGCGGACGGGGGTTCAAATCCCTCCCTCTCCGCCTTACCATTTCTGGAGTAGAAAAAGGGGCGAGAATGGAATTTGAATTTTTGCAAAAAGCCAAAAATCCTGATTTTTCAGTTTTCAGAGAAGTTCTTGAAGGAAAGAGAAAAGCCAAAAGAGTTCACCATGTGGAACTTTTTGCTGATGAAGAGATTAGAGAATACATAACTGAAAAATACTTCGGGAAAAGATGGGTTCCAAACACAGAGGAAACAAAAGAAGAATACTGGAAACAGGAAATAGAGTTCTGGTACAGAATGGGTTATGACTATATAAGAGTGGCAGGTGGTCTTTCTTTTTCTGGAAAAAGGAGAAAAACAGAAGATACAGCAGAACTTTCAAAGGGAGAGAGGGACTGGGTGGAGGAAAAAGAAGGAGTAATTAAAACATGGGAAGATTTTGAGAAGTATCAATGGCCAGAGATAAAAAATTTTGATTTTTTCCCATATGAATTTGTCTCAAAAAATTTGCCAGAAGGAATGAAAATGGTTGTCTGTCCTTCAAGTGGAGTTTTTGAAATTGCAAGTGAAACTTTACTCGGATTTGAAAATATGAGTTATCTTCTGTATGAAGATTTTTCCCTTGTTCAGGCAGTGTTTGATAAAGTGGGAAGTTTAATAGAAGAATTTTACAGGGAAATTGTCGATATGGAAAATGTTGAGGGTTTTTTTCAGGGAGATGACTTAGGGTTTAAGACATCAACATTTCTTTCTCCTGAACAGTTGAGACAACTTGTTATTCCCTGGCATAAGAAATTTGCTGAAATTGCTCATCAGAAAGGGAAAATGTATTGGTTTCACTGCTGTGGAAATGTCCTTGAACTTATGGATGATTTTATTTATGATGTTAAAATAGATGCTTTTCATTCATTTCAGGATGAGATAATTCCTGTCTGGGAATTCAAGGAAAAATATGGAGAGAAAATAGCAGTACTTGGTGGAGTTGATGTTGATAAATTATGTAATTTTGATGAAGAGAGTTTGAGAAAGTATGTAAGAGAAATTCTTGACAAGTGTATGCCAGAAAGATATGCTCTTGGTTCAGGAAATTCAATAGCAAATTATGTACCACCTGAAAATTATCTCATAATGATAGATGAAGGAGAGAAGTATTGCAAATAAAATGGTTAGAGATACTTCTCGCGGAAGTTTTTGACTTCTGGATAATTTTCAAGTTTTTCTGTTTCTTTAAGTTGTTGATAAAGAACTTTTTCCTGTCTTGAGAGTTTTTTTGGCATTATTACCTTCACTTTTACTATCTGGTCCCCCTTTCCATATCCATTCATTTTTGGTAATCCAAGATTTTTGAGTCTGAAAAGGGTTCCATTTTGAGTACCAGGTGGAATTCTCATTTTCACTTTTCCAGTTAAAGTTGGAACTTCAATTTCTCCACCAAGTATTGCCTCAGTGATTGTTATTGGAACTTCACATATAATATCTGAATTTCTCCTTTCAAAAATCTCGTCTTTTTCAATGAATACTGTTATGTATAAATCTCCTCTTTCTCCGCCATATGGTCCTATATCTCCTTCTCCCTTCAATCTTAAACTTGTTCCACTTTCTATTCCAGGCGGTATTTTTACAAGAATTTTATGCATATTTCTAACTCTTCCTGTTCCTCGGCAATTCGTACATGGGTCTGCAATAACTTCTCCTTCTCCACGGCATTTTGGACATGTCTGAGCGATTGTGAAAAAACCTCTCTGTTGAACTACCTGACCTGTTCCATGACAGGTGGGACAGGTTGTTTTTCCTCTTTTTGATTTACTTCCTGTTCCATTACATACATTACATTTATCATACCTTGAAATATTAACATATTTTTCAGTTCCTGTTGCTGCTTCCCTTAATGTAATATGAATTCTGTATTCAAGGTCAGAACCTCTTATTTTTCTCTTTCTTGTTGTTGCACGGGTGGAAAAGTCAGAACCAAATATATCAGAAAAGAAATCACTGAAGAGGTCTCCAAAAATATCTGAAAAATCCATTCTTACTCTTGAAAAATCCTGTGTCCAGTCATATCCACCAGGTCCAAATCCAGCGTGTCCATATGTATCATAGATTTTCCTTTTTTCAGGGTCACTTAAAACTTCATATGCTTCTGTTATTTCCTTGAATTTTTCTTCTGCTTCTTTATTTCCAGGATTTCTATCAGGATGATATTTCAAAGCGAGTTCTCTATATGCCTTTTTAATTTCATCTATTGAGGCATCTCTGGAAACTCCCAGTATTTCGTAATAATCTCTTTTTTCTGCCATCTTTTAAATTTCTCATTTTGTTAAGTTCTCTTTATTTTACTATTTTAGATAAAAAAAAAGCAAGGGTCGTTTCAACCCTTGCTTTTTCTTTTAAAATTTTATGGGGTATCCGGGAATTTTTTTTCTCCTTAGAAAGGAGGTGATCCAGCCGCACCTTCCGGTACGGCTGCCTTGTTACGACTTCGCCCTCCTCGCCGAGCGTACCTTCATTACCCCCCTTCCGCCAGAGGCGGATTGGGGTGAGTAATTTCAGGTACCCTCGACTCAGTTGGCGTGACGGGCGGTGTGTCCAAGGCC
>JAGHCG010000079.1 GCA_021160565.1 bacterium
ATAATATAGAGTGAATTTAACAGCCGGGGTGGCGGAACCGAGCCCTGCTTTTAGCCCGGGATAACAAGTATCTGTGATAAGGGTGAGCTGGTGCGTATGAGAACTTAAAAATTGAGTAAAACCGTAATAAAGGGTAAAAATAAAAAAAGAAGTAAAAAAGTAGGAAATTGGAGCACAACTGTGACCAACTCAGGAATGTAGTATAATATAGAGCGGGAGTAAAAATAAAAGGAATCAGTAGAAGCCGGGGTGGCGGAATGGAAGACGCAACGGACTTAAAATCCGTTGGGAGCTTGCTCCCGTGAGGGTTCGAGTCCCTCTCCCGGCACTTATCCCTCAACCAATCCCACAATTCAACCAACGACATATTCATTTTCTTCCACCTTTGAGTGTGTCATATATGTGACATTTTTATTCAGTATTTTTTTAAGATGCTCAGCCACATCCCTCACAGTAAAAGGGAAATATTTTGACGGTAACTCTTTCAATTTGTGCCCCATCAAGTATTCAAGAAAAAGAAAATCACAACCAGCAAGTTTCAACCTGCGGTAAAATGTCCTTCTTAAATCATTGAAGCAGAGATTTTGAATCTGTGCCTTTTTCAATCCTTTTTTAAATTCATCAAGAAGTTTCCATCTGGTAAGAGGAGTTCCATCAGCATAACAGAAGAGTTCATCTTTGTCTGTATTTCTTGAAAGTAACTCTTCCACGATACGGTGCAGTCTTTCTGAAACCACCGGGAACTCTGTCCAGATTTTATTTTTCTCCCTCTGAATTTTAAAATAAAGCAAACCTTCTTCCCGATGGAAATTACTTTTTCTCAAAGTCAGAATCTCTCCTTCTCTCAATCCTGTTTCAAGAGCAAATTCAACAGCCTTCCTTATCAACTCATCTTTGATGCAAGGAAGTAATTTTTTTTCTTCATCCAATGTAAGAATTCTTTTTCTTTTGTTGTCATACTTCACTGGAGGAACTTTATCCACTGGGTTGCTGTTTATACATTCTTCAATTTTTATAGCATACTCAAACACCCGATGAAGATAACTTCTGATGTAGTCAACCGAACGTGGAGAAATTTTCTTTCCACCTTTCACTCTCTTTTCTCTTATTTTTTCAATAACCTCCTGAATCTTTCGAGTGTTTATCTGGTCGATGTTAAGTTTCCCAAGATAGGGAACGACTGTATAGTGGCATATTTCTTCTCTCCTCCATGAAACTTTCCCAGATTTCCTCTGATGTTCAACAAATCTTCTTGAAACTTCCCCAAGAGAAGGGGCTTGCTTCAGGAATTCAATAGGTTGGTTGCTTAAAAATTTCAGGAGTAGGAGAGATTTTACCGTTTCTGCATCTCTTTTGTTTCGACACCGGGTTGATTTTCTTATTCTTTTCCCATTTACGGATAAATCCACATAGAAATAGGGACTATTTCCCCGTTTATAAAGTTTCATCGGATCCTCCTTTCGGAGGGTCCCTTTCCATCCTGCTACTCCCAGTCTCATCCGCAAATTGTCAAAGATCAAACTTGCAATTTTATTTATCTTCCTATTTTCTATTTGTTTTTTCAATATCCATGAATCATCACCATCTCCACTATCCTCTTCCGTCGAATCATCTCCACTGTTCTCTTTTTCTTTATTTTTCTTTTTTGACTCAGGATTTTTAGAAATGTTTTTTGTGTGATTTTTATTCTTTTTCTTATATCTTTCAAAACTAGGAAGAATTTTTTGTGAATTCATACAGGTTCTTTTTTCTCTCGGTGATAATCCTTCCGCATTCATATTCATTCGCAACCTTTCTTGGATAGGAATTGCCCTCTTGGTATATTCAAAGAAAAACTCGGAAAGAGATTTAGAGAAAAACTTCCTCATTCGAGGTTGCTTTCTTATAATTCTCTTTTTAATCTCCTCTGCCAATCCCACTTCTTCCAATTCCCTGAAAATTATTTCAGGTGTAATCCCTGAATTCCTTGAATAAAGATGTATAAGTGGCTCAGAAAATTTCTTTATTCTCTCATAAACCACATAATAGAGATACTCTAACCTTTTCTTTGCTCTTTCAGGAATTTTTGTTTCTCCCTTCACCCATCTTTGAACAGTCCTTCCACTCACTCCAAACTCACCCCCCATCCCCTCCCATGTCCATCCCGAAATTTCTTTTATCTTTTGAATCATTTCATTATGCGGAATACTCTCAGTCCCAAGATTTCCTATGATATTTCTTCTTATCTTCTCCCCTACAGTAGGTGTTTTAATAAGCCACATTTTTATTGCCTTTTTCTTGCTTTCTTTGTGTAATTCTGGAAATTCTTCTATCGCTTTTTTATAGAGAACCTCTACTTTTTCAGGATATTTTTCTTCTAAGATTTTATACATTTCATCAAAACTCAAAGAAGAAAAAGGCGAAAATAAAATTCTATAGAGATTAGCAAACCTGACTTTTGCTATAATTTCAAGATCTTCTGGTGTTTCGTTTTTTTCTTTAATATCTTCTGACAATAAAGATAAAAAATCTTCCACTGGCCCATCCAATAAAGTCGCCATCTTCATACATAATTTTATAGAAGGCAATCTTTTCCCTGATTCCATCATCGAAATATATGCAACAGAAACACCTAACATCCTTGCAATATCGCTTTTCTTTATCCCTTTTTTTTCTCTTACCATCTTTAAATATCTGGCGAGTTTTGAAGTAGAATATTTCATTTTGTCATAAATTCTTAACTATTAGTTAGATTTTACCTCTAAATAAAACCCCTGTCAACAGATCCGAATTGAAGAAAGATATTATCTATGAAGTCAACCCTTATATAGATTTGATTTCTCTTTTATGGTATAATATCCACAAAGGAATTTCACATATTGGAAAAACGTTAAGTGAGATTGTGGAGTGGAGGAGGATTAATTATGAGATGGATTGATGCCACAGATTTAAAAAATTGGGCTTCAACACGAGACTCTCAAGAGTATTTACCGCTTGTCATTCGACGTCTAATTAGAGCAACAGTAAATAGGATTAATTTTCTGTCTTTTCCTGCAGGGGAGAGTATAGTTTATCCCGGTTGGGATGGTATATTAAAATCTGAGGAAGAAACAGAATATATACCAAAGGGCTTGTCCGGATGGGAAGTTGGAACGGATCAATCTATTAGAAAAAAAGCGGAAGAAGATTACCAAAAGAGAAAGCAAAATCCGTGTGATTTAAATCCTTCTGAGACAATCTTTATTTTTGTTACTCCAAGAGTATGGACTAAAAAGAAAAAGGACGAGTGGGTTACGGAAAAGAAAGAAGAAAAGTTCTGGAGAGATGTGAGAGTTTATGATGCCAGAGATTTAGAGGAATGGCTTGAGCAAGCCCCTGCAGTTGGAGCATGGCTGGCTAAACATATTGGGAAATACCCACAGCAAAATGTTTATTCACTTGAGGAGTGGTGGAACGAATGGAGCAAGGTAACACATCCACCTCTTCCACCAGAATTGGTTCTTGCGGGCAGGGATAAACAGATAGAAGAAGTTAAAAAATGGTTAAATTCTGACCCCTCACTTTTAGTTGTGCAAGCCTCAACAAAAGATGAATCTTTAGCGTTTTTGTCAGCAGTTATTCTCACATTGCCAGAAGAAGAAAGAGAGCGCTTTTTATCTAAATCTATCGTTATTTCTGATAAAGAAGCCTTTAGGCATGTAGCCACTACTTGTAAAAGCAGTCTGTTATTAAT
>JAGHCG010000033.1 GCA_021160565.1 bacterium
ACCATTTCCTTTCTGGATAGATAAAAAAATTGATATATACACTTTCAGAGAATTGTTTAAAAAGAAAATGTGGAAAGACCTTGAAAACAATCTCTCAAAAGAAAAATGGGATGTAATAGTGATAGGAGATTATTACATTCAAAAATATCCAAAAAGATGTATGGACTGGCAAAAAATTCCATTGAACTGTAGAGAAAAAATAATTAAAATGGTGAGGAAAGGGACAGGTTTGGTTTACATAAATCCTGTAAACTTGGATGGAGAAATTAAAAAAGCAGTTGAGAGAAGTATTTCTTTGACACCAAATCATTATATTGTAAATGGTTTTCCATTTTCTGTTTTTAAAACAAATCTTTTTAAAAGAATAAAAATAGGAACACTTGGGAAAGGTAGAATAGTTGTTTTAAACTGGAGAGCACAGGGACTTATACCTTATACCAGATACCATGATTATAATTTTTCCTATGAGGAAGTTTTCTATTCTCTCATTTCAAAAACTCTTCTATGGGCTTCTAAAAAAGAAACACAGATTATTGAGAAAGTTGAAAAGGAAGAAAACAGATTGAAAGTTTCTCTGAAAGATAATTCAGAAGTTAAAAAATGTAAGGTTACTTTCTGGAATGGAAGAAGAGAGAAAGAGAAAGAATATACAGTTGAAATATCAGGGGAAAATTTAATTTTGCCTTCAGATGATTTAAAAAATGGTCTTCATTTTGTAAATCTTCTCTTTAAAAATAAAAAAGGAGAAATCGTTGATTTCCTGATTACATCAATTGAGGTGAAAAAGCCATCCTGTAGCGTTTCTATTTCTCTAAACAAAGAAATTTTTAAAATTGGAGAAGAAATAAAAGGAAAAGGGGAGATAGTTGGGAGTGATAAAAATATTTTACTTGAAATAAAATGTAAAGATAATTATGAAAGATTACTTTTCCATCAGGTGAAGAAAGGTAAAACTGGAAGTTTTGAATTTTCTTTTAGCATTAAATATCCATTGACTGTCCTTCATTTCATTGAGGTGGAATTAAGGAAAAATGAGAGAATAATTGATACTAAACGGAAGGAATTTTATATACCAGAAGTTTATCTTAAAAAAGAACCGTTTACTTTACTTTTATGGGGAGGGTATCAGTCATATCCAAACCACATTTACCCATATGTTGTAAAAATGGCTAAAAAAATTGGATTTGAAACTTTATTTTCAGGTACTGTATGGCAATTGGAAGAGCATTCTAAATTTCAGCCAGAAGCAAATATGCATCTTGGACTTGTAAATTTAAATAGAGTGGTGTTAAGACATTCTCAGGCAGAAAAGATACTTTCAGAATATAAAAAGACAGGAGATAAAAAAGTTCTTGTGAGAACTCCCTGTCTCAATGACCCTGAATATAAGAAAAAGGTAAAGAAAAAACTTCAATTCTGTGCAGAAATCACAGAAAAATACGGTCCATTGATTTACTTCCTTGGAGATGAAATGTCTTTAACCACTGAAACCGGTGGTATTCCTATTGATATATGCTTTTCTCCTTACTGTCTTGATGGTTTCCGTAAATTCCTGAAAGAAAAATTTAAGAATATAGGTGAATTGAACAGAAAATGGAATACAAATTACTCCTCTTGGGATGAAGTAATGCCATTTACTTATGAAGAATCTATTGAAAAAAATAATTATTCTCCATATCTTGCTCACAGGGAATATATGGAAAAAGTTTATGCAAACTGGTTTAAATTTTGTTCAGATTGTATAAGAGAAATAAATCCCTCAGCACTTGTTGGAGAAAGTGGAATTGAACCAAAAATTTCTGCTTATGGTGGTTATAACTGGGCAGAAAGGATGAAATTTGAAAAGGCTGTGAGTTTTTATGGAGTTGCTGATATACCAATTTCTTTTACGAAAAGGAAAGATGGATATTTTGGAAGTTGGAGTATTGGATATTTGGATAGAGAAGCAAGTGAACAATTTGACATATGGAGAGCATTGCTACACGGTCAGAATATGATTTGTTACTGGTATGTCCCACTTCTTATTAATCCCGACTTAACTCTTACATCATATGGAAAATTCATAAAAAAATATCTTTTTGAATTGAAAAAAGGTATAGGAGAAATTCTGGGGAACTCAGAATATATTTACACTCCAGTTGGGATATATTATTCTCAGAGAAACTGCCATTTATCATTTCTTTTAAAGAAAACTTCTTCTGTAGATTTATACAGAGTTTTTATTGAAAACGTGAATAACTGGAATGAAACTTTAAGAAAATGGGGATACAATCCAGAATTTATTTCATCTGAAGAGATAGAAAAAGGAATTTTGGAAAAGGGTAATTTTAAAGTATTAATTCTTCCCCTTTCTTTTATCCTTTCAGAAAAAGAGGCAATTGAAATAAAAAAGTTTGTCAAAAGGGGCGGAATTTTAATTGCTGATGCTCAAACAGGAATTTACGATGAATATGGAAAGGAAAGAAAAAAGGGAATTCTTGATGATATCCTTGGAGTGAAAAGAAAAAATTCTAAAATTGTATTCAATCAGTTGGAATTTTTCACCAAAAGCGGGAAAAAGTTTAAGACGATGTTTGTGGAAAATGGAATTGAAACAAAAGGAGAAATTTTAGCAAATTCAAAAACTTCTGAAATATCTTTTGGAGGAATGAAAATTGGATTTAAAGATTCAGAAAGAAGGAATATATCTATCAATACTTATGGAAAAGGGAAATGCATTTATACTGGGGCAGTAAAAATAGATTTTGATTATGAAGGTGGCAATTTTATTCTTGATTTTCTCCAATCACTAAATATAAATCCTCCTTTAAAAGTAGAAAATGAAAATGGAAGGATACCCGTGGAAATTGGATATTTCAGAGACCATGGGATTGAATATTTTATTGTTTTACAGTTACCTTCACATGATAAGGGAATAAATTTGAAAACAATTTCCATGAAAGAATTGTTGGAGAAAGGGAAAAAGGTGAAGATAAGTTTCAATAAGAAAGGATATATCTATGAAATAAGAAAGAAAAGATTTATGGGATATGGAGATAAAATTGAAGATGAGATAATACCTGGTATTGCTAAGTTATACTGTGTATTAAATAAAAAACCTGAATTTACTGTTTCTGTGGAAGAAAAAGTCATTAGAGGAGAAGTTTTGAAATATAAAGTAAAAAGTAATATTGAAGAATATCCAGTTTATTTAGAAGTATTTTCTCCGGATGGAAAAGAAATTGAGTACTTTTCAAAAACTCTTTTTATATTAAAAAATTATTCTAGTTTTATTCCGATAAGTTTAAATTCAAAAACAGGTTTTTACAAAATAAAATTTAATGATTTGATAACAGGTAAAAAGACAGAAAAAAGTTTTGAGGTAATTAGG
>JAGHCG010000128.1 GCA_021160565.1 bacterium
GATGAAAAGGGACTTATCCCTGTGATTGTTCAGGACGAGAAAGGAGAAGTTTTAATGTGTGCTTATATGAATGAGGAAGCAATAGAAAAAACTATTCAGACAGGAAAGATGCATTATTATAGCAGAAGCAGAAAAAAACTGTGGATGAAAGGAGAAACTTCAGGACATTTTCAGATTGTAAAAGAACTTTACATAGATTGCGATAATGATACACTCCTTTTTAAAGTGGAGCAGGAAGGCGGTGCCTGTCATGAAGGGTATTATTCATGTTTTTTCAGAAAATTTGATGGAGAAGGTTTTAAAATTGTAAAAGAGAAAATTTTTGAGCCTGAAAAGGTGTATAAAAAATGACAAGAGACTTTTATATCAAATTTTTTATAATTGTTGCAGTTGCTGTATTTTTTGCCTTTTCAATTTATCCTCCAGACAAAAAAATAAAAAAAGGGCTTGATTTACAGGGTGGGGTTCATGTTGTTCTTGAAGTGGAAAAACCACCTGAAGAAAAATCTGTTTCAGATGCCACAGATAGAGCACTTGAAATAATAAGAAACAGAATTGATGCTCTTGGAGTAACTGAACCTGTAATTCAAAAACAGGGAACAAATAGAATTATAGTGGACTTACCAGGAGTTAAAAATCCAGAAAAGGCAATTGAACTCATAGGGAAAACAGCACTTCTTGAATTTAAACTTGTGAATGATGATGAAGAAGCACTTAAAAAAGCACTGAAAGGAGAAATTCCTGAAGGATATGAACTTCTTTATATGAAAGGTGGAGTGGATGAGAGAGGAATAAGAAGAGAAGATGTTCCTTTTCTTGTGAAAAAAGAGCCAGAATTAACAGGAAAGTATATAAAAGATGCATATGTTGGTTATGATAATATGGGATTTCCTGATGTTATTCTTGTTTTAAATAAAGAAGGAGCAAAAAAATTTGAGGAAGTTACAGGAAGAAATGTTGGGAGACGCCTTGCAATTATTCTTGATGGAGTTGTAAAAAGTGCTCCTGTAATAAGAGAAAGGATTGGTGGAGGAAGGGCTCAGATTACAGGAAGGTTTAAACTGGAAGAAGCCAGAGAACTTGCAATTGTTTTGAAATCAGGTGCTTTACCTGCAAAAGTCAATATGATTTATCAGGAAGTTGTGGGTCCAACTCTTGGTAAAAAATATATAACTCAGGGTTTCAGGTCTGCAATTTATGGTGGAATTATTGTTCTTATTTTTATGGTAATTTATTATGCTGCTTTTGGTTTACTGGCTGATTTTGCACTTGCTCTTAACATCCTCATTCTTCTTGGAATACTTGCCACGATAAAAGGAGTTTTAACACTTCCTGGAATTGCTGGAATAGCACTTACCTGTGGAATGGCTGTTGATGCAAATGTTTTAATTTTTGAAAGAATTAGAGAAGAAATAAAAACCGGAAAATCTCCAAAAGCCAGCATTGATGCAGGATATAGAAGAGCATGGAGTGCAATTATTGACTCAAATATAACAACTTTAATTGTTGGAATTATCCTTTTTGCTCTCGGAGAAGGACCAATTAAAGGGTTTGGTCTTACTCTGAGTATAGGAATTATTGCAAATCTGTTTACAGCAGTTTTTGTAACAAAGACAATTGTTGACTGGGTAATTATCACAAAACATGTTGAAAAATTGAGGATTTGAAAATGGAAATTATAAAAAATCCAAAATTCAATTTCATAGGGAAAAGAAGAATAATGTATATTTTTTCCTCAGTTATAATAATCTGGGGAATGATAACTTTTGGAATTAGAGGAAAGAAGAATTTTGGAGTTGACTTCATTGGTGGAGATTTAATTCAGGTGGAATTTAAAAGAAGTGTGGATGTTGCTGAAATAAGAGAAGGGATAAGGAAACTTGGAATTGGAGATTTCACTGTACAATCTCTTGGAGAGGTGGGGAATGAATTTATTATAAAGAGCAGTCCAGGTACTTCCGGGAAAATCCTTGAGTTTTTCAAAAAACAGTATGGAAGTAAATCTTTTACAGTAAAGGGAAAATCAATTGTTTCTCCTTCAATGAGCATAACATTAAGACAGAAAGCACTTATAGCATTTCTCTGTGGAATTGTTGGTATCCTCTTTTATCTTACAGTGAGATTTGAATTCAGATTTGCAGTTGGAGCAACTCTTGCTGTCTTTCATGATTTACTTTTTGTTATTTCAATCCTTGCCTTAACTGGAAAGCAGATAAATGCTTCAGTGATTGCAGCTTTACTTACAATTGCTGGATATTCTGTAAATGATACCGTTGTTATTTTTGATAGAATTCGTGAAAATATAAGGAAAACGAGAAGTGATAATTACGAGGAAATTTTTAACAGAAGTATAAATGAGACATTGAGCAGGACAATTCTTACAGTTTTAACAACTCTATTTGTTGTTCTCTGCCTTTTCTTTTTTGGTGGAGAATCCCTCCATTTATTTTCCTTTTCTCTTCTTACTGGATTTATAATTGGAACTTATTCCTCTATTTTCATTGCTGCATCTGTAATTATTGACTGGCATAAAGTAAAACCTTATAAATTTAAATTATGAGAGTAATAAGTGGATATCTAAAAGGAAGAAAATTATACTTTATAAAGGAGAAGGGGATTAGATTGACTAAAGATATTGTAAGGGAGGCTATTTTTGACACTTTAAGAGGTTGGATTGTTGGTAAGAGAGTTATTGAAATATTTGCAGGAATTGGTGCTCTTGGAATTGAATCTATAAGTCATGGAGCAAAGGAAGTTATTTTTGTTGAGAAAGATAGAAGGGCAGTGGATTTAATCAAAAAAAATTTAAAAGAACTTGGAGTAAGTGATAAAGGTGTTGTGAAGAGTGGAAGGGTGGAAGATTTTATTGAAGAATTTAAAGATTTGAAATATGATATAATAATTGCAGATCCACCGTATGATTATCCGGAAGGGAAAATAAAAAAAATACTGGAAAAGATAGTGGAATTGAATGTGATAAATGAAGAAGGAATAATTGTTTTTGAGCACAGTATAAAAAAGAAATTGCCAGAAGTGGAAGGACTTGAAGTTTACAAAACAAGAAAATATGGAAAAAGTTGTGTTTCATATTTAAGGAGGAAAAAGTGAACAAAATAGCAGTATATCCTGGAAGTTTTGACCCAATTACAAATGGACATATAGATGTTGTGAAAAGGAGTTTAAAATTTCTGGACAAAATTATAATAGCAGTTTCAACCTTTCCAAGAAAAAATTTCCTTTTCACAGTGGAAGAAAGAATGAATTTTATAAAAGAAATTTTTAAGAATGAAAAAAGAGTGGAAGTTGACAGTTTTAATGGTCTTCTTGTGGATTATATGAAGAAAAAGGGAGTGAATATAATAATAAGAGGATTGAGAGCAATTTCAGATTTTGAATATGAATTTCAAATGGCACTCACAAACAGAAAAATGAACAGAGATGTTGATACAGTATTTCTTATGCCTGGAGAAGAATTTTTTTATGTAAGTTCAACTCTTGTAAAGGAAATAGCAAAGTTGAAAGGATATATTTCCTGTTTTGTTCCGGAAATAGTTGAAAAAGCATTAAAGGAAAAATTCAATTATTGAAGGAGGAAGAGAATGGCTCATCCAAAAAGAAAACATTCAAAAAGTCGTACTGCAAAAAGAAAAGCAGGGAGAAGAAAAATAGAAGTTGCTTTGGCCAGATGTTCAAACTGTGGAGCAGTTATTCTTCCACATAGAGTTTGTGAGGAATGTGGATATTATAAAGGAGAACCTGTTCTTACCATTAAGAAGAAAGAGGAAAAATGAATTCGGAGAGAATTGTGGTTGCTCTTGATGGAATGGGCGGAGACAACCCACCGTATGTTTCAGTTAAAGCCGCACAACTTATTTCTGAAGATAATATTGAGATAATACTTGTTGGAGATAAAGATAAAATTTCTCCTCTTTTAAAAGATAAAAGAGAAAATATCGCTCTTGTTGATTGCAAAAAATATATCTCCATGGAGGAAAAAATTTCCACTTCACTTCTTAAAGAAAAAGAAAATACGATGAGGAAAATCCTATCTTTCCTTAAAGAAAAAAAAGCAGATGTTGCTGTTAGTGCAGGAAATACAGCAGTTTTTGTTACTTATGCTATTTCTGAACTTGGAATGATTAAAGGAGTTGATAGACCTGCAATTGCAGTTCTTCTTCCCAATGCAGTCGGGTCTGTAACGATTTTTCTTGATGTTGGAGCAAATGTAAATACAAAACCTCTTCATCTTTTTCAATCTGCTCTTATGGGTACTCTTTATGCAAAAATAGTTTTTGATGTGAAAAATCCTAAGGTAGGGCTTTTAAATATAGGAAGTGAGAGTACAAAAGGAGATGAGTTAAGAAGAGAAGCATATAAAAAAATTGAAGAAAATAAAGATATTAACTTTATTGGAAATATTGAAGGGCAGGAATTATTTACAGGGAAAGCGGATATTGTAATTACTGACGGATTTACGGGGAATGTTGTTCTTAAAGTCTCTGAGGGGATAACAAGGTCTTTCAAAACAATTCTTATAAAAGAATTGAGAAGTTCACTTTTAGGAAAAATTGGAATACTTCTGGTTAAAAACAACCTGAGGAAGTTTGCGAAAAAAGCAGATTATGCTGAATATGGTGGTGGAATTTTACTTGGAGTTAATGGAAATGTAATAATAAGTCATGGTCGTTCTTCTCCCAGAGCTCTTTACAATGCTATAAAACTTGGAGAAAAAATTGTAAAATCAAAATTTTTGGAAAAACTCAAAAATTTTATGGAGGGAAACTGATGGGAGTTGTTATAAAAGGAACAGGTTCTTATTTACCTGAAATTATTCTTACAAATAGAGATTTTGAAATGATGGTTGATACAAGTGATGAATGGATTACAACAAGAACAGGGATAAAAGAAAGAAGAATTGCTCCAAGAGGTATGGCTTCATCTGACCTTGGAGTGGAAGCAGCAAAGAGAGCATGTGAAGATGCAGGAATTTCTCCAGAAGATATTGAATTTATAATATGCGCAACCATTTCTCCAGATAAATTTTTCCCTTCAACAGCCTGTCTTATTCAGAGTAAACTTGGATTGAGAGATATTCCTTCTTTTGATTTTTCCGCTGCATGTTCTGGTTTTCTGTATGGTCTTGAAATAGGTAAGAATTTTATTCTTAATGGAGAATATAGAAGAGGTCTTGTTATTGCTTCAGAATGTATGAGCAGATTGACTGATTACACAGATAGAAGTACCTGTGTTCTGCTTGGAGATGGTGCAGGAGCAGTTGTGATAGAGAAAAGTGATGAAGAGGGAATAGTTGGTTCCTATCTTTCTTCAGATGGAAGTTATGAAAAACTTCTGCATGCTCCTGCTGGTGGTTCACGACTTCCCGCTTCTTTTGATACAGTGGAGAGGAGACTTCATTTTATGAAAATGGAAGGTTCAGCACTTTTCAAGATAGCAATTCAGGCAATGAGTAACTCAGTGAAAAAAATACTTGAAAAGTATAATTTGAAGAAAGAAGATATTTCCCTTATTGTTCCTCATCAGGCGAATTTGAGAATAATTGCAGGAGTTGCAAGAAATCTGGATATTCCTATTGAAAAGTTTTATATCAACATTGAAAAGTATGGAAATATGTCTGCTGCCTGTGTACCCGTTGCTCTTGATGAAGCAGTGAAAAAGGGATTGGTTAAAAAGGGAGATTTTCTTATAACAGTTGCTTTTGGTGGAGGGCTAACCTGGGGAGCAAATTTAATAAGGTGGATAAAATGAAAACAGGTTTTGTTTTCCCTGGACAGGCATCTCAATATGTGGGAATGGGAAAGGAATTTATTGAGATGTATCCAGAATGTAAAGAAATAGTGGAAAAGGGAGAAAAAATTACAAATTTACCTCTTATGGAAAAAATAATGAATGGACCAATGGAAGAACTTACAAGAACTTTAATATGTCAACCTGCTGTTTTCTGCATTTCCTTAGTTTGCTGGACCGCCTTTAGAAAAAACTCTGATTTAATCCCGGATTTTGTTGCAGGACACAGTCTTGGAGAGTATACTGCTCTCGTTGCTTCAGGTGTCATTAATCTTGAAGAAGGATTTTATATTGTGAAAAGGAGAGCACAGATAATGGATGAAATTTCTCAGAAAGTTAATGGAACTCTTCTTGCAGTTATTGGAATGAAAATAGGAGAACTTGAGGAAGCAATTAAAAATTTTGAAGGAGTGGAAATTTCAAATATAAATTCCTATTCTCAAATTATTGTGGGAGGAAAGAAAGAAAAGTTGATGGAATTTTCAAAGTTTTTGAAAGAAAGGGGAGTAAAACCAATATTTTTAAAAGTTACCGGACCATTCCACACTTCTTTTATGAAATCTGCGAGTAAACTTCTTGAAGAAGAGATAATAAAGGTGGATTTTAAAGAGCCTGAAATTCCAGTTTTTCTCAATTATTCAGGAAATCTTGCAAGAGATAGGGAAGAGGTAAAGGAAGGGCTTGTTAAACAACTTTATTCTCCTGTAAAATGGCTTGATATAATAAAAAATATGGAGAAGGAAAATGTGGAAATTTTTGTGGAAGTTGGTCCTAAAAAAGTTTTGAAAAAATTGATAGAAAGTATTTTGCCAGGTAAAACAGTTCTCAATGTAGAAGATAAAAATTCTCTTGAAGAAACTTTGAATTATCTGGGAGGAGAAAATGTTTAAAGATAAAGTTGTGGTTATAACAGGCGCATTTGGAGGAATAGGTAAAGAAATCGCAATAAAATTTGGAAATGAAGGAGCAAAACTTGTTCTTTGGGATATAGTAATTGATGAAAATTTCAAAAAATATCTCGAAGAAA
>JAGHCG010000118.1 GCA_021160565.1 bacterium
CAATAAGTTTGTGAGATCAATGTAATTGAAATATTCTCAAAAGTTTTTTGGAAAGCATTGTTGAGAATTCATTCAGATAAACTGAGTAAACTCTGAGAAGAAAAATTTCTGGGTTAAAACAAAAATAAATTCTTCAATCCCGTTTTTCTTAATTCCGGATTTATTTTCGCCTGGTAAGGAATTTGAGAGCAGGTATAAAAGTGGAAAGAACAAATTCTACAACTGTGGTTATGTGGGGGAAATTTATTATGTTTCGATTTCTTGTGTTGACAAAAATGATTATATGGGTAAAATTATAATGTCCCTGGCAACCATGGCGGGAGGGAAACACCCGTTCCCATCCCGAACACGGTCGTTAAGCCTCCCAGCGCCGATGGTACTGCCTCCGAGAGGAGGTGGGAGAGTAGGTGTTGCCAGGGACACTTTTCTTTACTTTCCTGAAAATTAAATTTCTGTTATAATAAATTCAAAAGGAGAAGGAGGAAAAATGGGAAAAGTTTATAATGTTGGAATTTTTGGCAATAATAAATCGGGAAAAACAATTCTTGTGGAAGCGCTTCTTTACAAATCCGGGATGATTGACAGAATGGGTGATATAAATCAGGGTAATACCACAATGGATTATGATGAGGAAGAAATAAACAGATTGATGAGTATAAATTTAAGTACAGGTTTTATAAAGAAAAAAGAGGATATTATATATCTGATTGACACTCCCGGATATATGGATTTTATAGGAGAGCAGATTTCAGGAATAGAGGGTTCTGACTGTGCAATTCTCAACATTTCAGCAGAAGGTGGAATTGAAGTTGGAACAGAAAAGATGTGGGAACTTTTGAAAGAGAAAAATAAACCAGTTGTTATTTTTATAAATAAACTTGACCTGCCTGAAATTGATTTTGGGAAAATCTGGAGTGAACTTGAAGAGTTTTTTGAAAAGAAAGTTGTTCTTGTGAATTATCCTGAATTTGAAAATGGTAAACTTAAAGGAGTGATAAATCTTCTTGAAAAAAATCCTGCCCCAGAAGAAGCACAGAAAATTTTTCAAAGTTCAATGGATACGATTGCAGAACTTGATGATGCTTTAATGGAAAAATACCTGGAAGGAGAAGAGTTAAAAAAGGAAGAAATAGCAACCCATATGAAGAAAGGGATTGTTGAAGGAAAAATCATTCCTGTACTATGTGGTTCTGGTTTAAATCAGATTGGAATTGAGGAGTTAATTGACTTTATTTTAAATTTTATGCCTTCAACTGATGAACTTCCACCTGTGAAGGGAGAAGGACCTGATGGAAATGAAATAGAGAGGGAGAGGAAGGAAGATGCACCATTGAGTGGTAAGATTATAAAAACTGTATTTGACCCATTTGCAGGAAGATTATCTTATCTGAGAGTCTTTTCAGGAAAACTTTCCTCAAATTCCCAGTTTCTAAATTCTACAAAAAATATAAAGGAAAGAGTGGGACAGTTATACAGAATGCAGGGTAAAAAACAGGAACCAGTGGATGTTGCCTATCCAGGAGAAGTAGTTGCAGTGGCAAAACTTTCAAGTTCTCAGACATTTGATTCTTTCTCTGACCCGAATTCTCCAATTGTTTTTCCAAAACCCAAAATTCCAGAAGGAGCGGTTTCTTACTCAATCGCTCCAAAAGTGAAAGGAACTGAAGATAAACTGGGAAATGCTATAAATAGAATAACAGAAGAAGATTTAACAATCAGGGTTTTCAGAGATGATGAAACAGGAGAAACCATAATTTCAGGAATGGGAGATTTACATATTGATATATCTGTCAGTAAATTTAAAAATAAATTTGGTGTGGAAGTTGAAAAAGGAATACCAAAAATTGCTTATAAAGAAACAATTACAACTTCTGCTCAGGCTGAGGGAAAGTATAAAAGACAGACAGGTGGAAGAGGTCAGTATGGTCATTGTTTCATAAAAATAGAACCTTTACCCAGAGGAGCAGGATTTGAGTTTGTTGACCAGATTGTTGGAGGAGTAATTCCAAGACAATTTATTCCATCTGTTGAAAAAGGGGTAAGGGAGGCAATGAAAAAGGGAGTTCTTGCAAATTATCCAATAGTGGATATAAAAGTTACTCTTTATGATGGGTCCTACCATTCAGTTGATTCTTCAGATATTGCCTTCCAAATAGCAGGTTCAATGGCTTTACAGAAGGCGGTTCAGCAGGCAAATCCAATTTTACTTGAGCCAATTGTAAATGTTGAAATAAGAGCCCCTCAGGAATTTGTTGGAGATATAATAGGTACAATAAATTCAAAAAGAGGTAAAGTTCTTGATATGACAATTTCAGGGAAAACACAGATTGTTAAAGCACAGGTTCCCCTTGCAGAAATGGCAAATTATACAAATGAATTGAGGTCCATAACAAGTGGGAAGGGAACCTATACCATGGAATTTTCTCATTATGAAGTTGTTCCTTCCCATATTGCACAGAAAATAATTGAACAGAGAAAAGAAAAGAAGGAGGGGAAGGATTAATTATGATAAAAGTTGAAGTGGAAGGGGTGGTTTTAAATCTTCTTACCAATTCACCCATTGTTGTTTTGAGAAGTATAAATGGAGATGTTCTCCCAATTGTCATAGGAATGTTTGAGGCTCAATCTATTTTGCTTGCTCTTGAAAATCCTCAAATTCCCAGACCTCTCACTCATGATTTGATGAAAAATATAATTGAAAATTTTGAAGGGAAATTGTTAAGACTTGAAATCCATTCGTTAAAAGAAAATGTTTATTATGCTGATCTTGTGATTGAATGTAAAGGGAAAATTAAAAAAATTGATTGCAGACCAAGTGATGGGATAGCACTTGCTTTAAGATTTAAAGCACCGATTTTTGCTTCAGAGGATTTAATGGAAAAAGGAGATATGATAAAGTATTATGATGGTAAGCATTTTCTTAAATCAAATAAACTTGACAAACCAATAGATAAACAGGAAGCAGAAGAGTTCAGGAAAATTCTTGAAAATATAACAACAAAAGAATTCTGGAAAAGATTAAAAGAAGAATAAAAGGAGGTAGAAATGTCAGGACATTCCAAATGGCATAGTATAAAACACAAAAAGATGGCAGAGGATGCCAAAAGAGGAAAAATTTTCACAAAACTTATAAGGGAGATAATGGTTGCTGCAAAGATGGGTGGACCGAATCCTGAGACAAATCCAAAATTGAGAATGGCAATTGAAAAGGCAAAAAGTTATAATATGCCAAATGATAATATTCAGAGAGCGATTAAAAAAGGAACTGGAGAGGAAGGTGGAGTAAATTATGAACAGTTTACCTATGAAGGATATGGTCCTGGAGGAGTTGCAATATATGTTGAAGTTCTGACAGATAATAAAAATAGAAGTGCTGCTGAAATTCGTTCAATTTTTTCCCGTCATAATGGAAATCTTGCAGGAGCAGGAAGCGTTTCATGGATATTTGAAAGGAAAGGATTGATAACTGTAAAAAAAGAAGGAGTGGATGAAGATACTGTTCTGGGAATAATCCTTGATGCCGGAGCAGAAGATATGAAGACAGAAAGTGATAGATATGAGATAATAACCACTCCAGAAAATTTTGAAAAAGTGAAAAAGGCACTTGAAGAAAATAATATTCCAATTGAGAATGCAAGTATAACATTTATTCCAAAAAATACAGTGAGACTTGAAGGGAAAGAAGCAGAGCAACTTTTGAAACTTCTTGATGAACTTGAAGAATGTGATGATGTTCAGGGAGTTTATGCAAATTTTGATATTCCTGATGAAATCCTTGAAACAATTTCAAAATAGAATTGATTATACTTGGAATAGACCCGGGACTTAATAAAATAGGATATGGAGCAATTGAAACGGAAAATGGATTGAGAGTGATAAAAACAGGAGTTATTTGCCCGCCGCCACATTTCACTTTTAAAATGAAACTTGAAAATATCTCCAGAAATTTTGAAGAACTGATAGAAAATCTTAAACCTGATGTGGTTGCAATTGAAGAAATATATCTTGGTAAAAATGTCCAGATAGCTTTGAAAATTGGGCAGGTTATGGGGATAATAGAAGGATTGACACTGAATAAAAAAATAAAATTTTCTCTTATCTCTCCAAGGGAGATAAAAAAATCACTTACAGGAAGAGGAGGTGCAACAAAAGAACAGGTAAAATTTATGGTTGAAAATCTTACAGGATATAAAGAGTTCAAAAAAATAGATGAAAGTGATGCAGTTGCAGTTGCTATATCTTATTTAAATACAGAGGGTAAAGATGATTGGATATATAAAAGGTAAAATTGTTCATAAATCCCCTGCCAGAATGATAGTTGAAAATAATGGAATTGGGTATGTTTTGAATGTTTCTCTTCAAACATCTGAAAGTGTTGGAGAGGAGGGAGAGGATGTAAAACTTTTTGTTCATCAGCAGATAACAGATGAGGAAATACAACTTTATGGTTTTTCAACCGAGGAGGAAAAAAAAGTTTTTGAATTATTACTTGGAGTTCCAGGAATTGGTCCGAGAGTGGCTTTAAGAATTCTTTCTGGAATGAGTATAAATGAACTTTACAATGCTATAGTTGCTGAAGATGCTGAAGTTTTTACAAAAGTTCCGGGAGTTGGGAGAAAGACAGGGGAAAGGTTAATTGTTGAGTTGAAACAGAGAGTTGAAAAGATACCAACAATTCCTGGTATTAAAGAAAAAGAAAGGGAAATTTTTGTAGCAGCAGTTGAAGCACTTACAGTTTTGGGTTATAAAAGAAAAGAAGCGACAGCAGCAATAAATAAAGTTATGAAAGAAAAAAAGGAAGATTTAAATCTTGAAGAAATAATAAAAGAGGCACTGAAGAAAATTTAAAATGGAAGAAAGAATAACTTCTCCGGTTGCGGGAACTGAAGATATAAAGTTTGAAAATAAATTAAGACCAAAAAGTTTTGAAGAATTTATTGGTCAGGAAAAAGTTAAGGAAAACCTTTATGTTTTTATAAAAGCAGCAAAAGAAAGGGGAGAAGTTCTTGACCATGTTCTTTTCCATGGACCTCCTGGAATTGGGAAAACAACTCTTGCCTATATTATAGCAAATGAGATGAATGTGAATATAAAAGCAACTTCAGGACCTGTAATTGAAAAAGCAGGAGACCTTGCAGGAATTCTAACAAATCTGGAGGAAGGAGATGTTCTTTTTATTGATGAAATTCACCGCCTTTCAAGAAATGTGGAAGAATATTTGTACAGTGCTATGGAAGAATTCTGTATAGATATTGTGATAGGAGAAGGACCAAAAGCAAAATCAGTTAAAATTCCGTTAAAACCCTTCACTCTTGTTGGTGCAACAACAAGAATTGGACTTTTAACATCTCCATTAAGAAATAGGTTTGGGATATTGCACAGACTTGATTATTATTCAAATGAAGAATTGAAAGAAATAATAAAAAGGTCAGCAAAAATTCTGAAAATAAAAATAACAGAAGATGGTGCAGAGGAGATAGCAAAAAGGTCTCGCGGAACTCCAAGAGTTGCCAATCGTCTTTTGAGAAGAGTAAGAGATTACGCTCAGGTAAAAGGAAAGGGAATAATTGATAGAGAGATTTCAATGCATGCTCTTGATAAAATGGATGTTGATGAAGAGGGTCTTGATGAAATGGACAAAAGAATACTTGAAATTATAATAAATAAATTTGGTGGAGGACCTGTGGGACTTAAAAGTTTATCAATTGCTGCAGGAGAAGAACCTTCTACAATAGAAGAAGTTTATGAAAGTTTTTTGATAAGAAAGGGATTTATTAAGAAAACTCCACAGGGAAGAGTTGCCACACCACTTGCCTATAAACATCTCGGATTTAATAGAAAAGGCGAAAATACCCTCCTCTAATTCCCAGATAGGAAGCCAATTACTTACCAGATAAGGAATTGAAGCAGTGAAAAATTGAAATCTCTTACCAGTTGGTTTTTATTTTCCTTATCAAATCTCTGAAAAGTTAAATTTAGCAAGAAAGAACCCCATAAGAAGGAATTTTAACGGGAAGCAAAAATTTTGATGGAACATTTCCTCTGAACTTTCAGCAGAAATATATACTTTCATGGTTTTTAAGCCAAAGAAGGATTCATAATGTTAAAGTAGAGAAATTTTTACAAAAATTTATAGTGGAGGAAATCGATTAAGTAAAATTAAACTTGACAAATTTTGAAATGTAGAATATAATAAAAAGAGGTGAACGAAAATGGTTACGATAAATGAAGTTGCAAAAAGAGCGGGAGTAACAAAAGCAACTGTTTCAAAAGCGTTAAATGAGAAAGAAGATATTTCAGAAAAAACCAAAAAGAAAATAAAGAAAATCGCAGAAGAACTTGGTTATATTCCAAATTCAATTGCAAGAGCACTTGTTAATAAAAAAACATATACAATTGGGATTATAGTGCCTTATCTTGGAA
>JAGHCG010000245.1 GCA_021160565.1 bacterium
ATATGTTCTGTCTGGAATTTTTCTTATTCTTTCAAGTACTTTTTCAAATGCTTCCCCTCCTTCTGCCTGCCCAACTCTTAAACCTTTCTCAGGTGGTATAATACAGGGAACAAATTCCTGCAATGCATAAATCTGGAAGTCCTTAAGATTATTTCTGACTTCTTTTGCTATTCTCTTAATTTCTTCATTATATCTGAATTGTAACTCTTTCAATTTATGGTTTGCTTTTGTCACATTTCTTTTTACTGGATGAGGAATTTTTTCAATATCTTCTTTTACCAGATAATTTTTAAATTCTTCAAAAGTATATTTGTTTCTATCCCAGATTTTAATAAATTCATTTAAAAAATTTTCTCTTATGTTTTCAACTTCTTTTATTTTTTCCACAATAAACTCTGCCTGTTCTTTTTCAAGTTCAAGCCCTTTTACTAAATTTAAAATGTAGATTTCCTTTTTTGCCTTTCTGTACTCTCCAAGCGGTTCATCTGAAGTTTGAGGAAATACAAAGTTTATAAAGAGAATTGTTCCTATTAAGAAAAGTTTTACATTCATTTTGCCTCCTTTTTCCTTTAGACGCAAAAATATTCAGGAAGTTTATTCCCTTTCAGTTTTTTATGTTTTATAGTATATTAAAATTAGAAAAGGGGGGATAAAATGAAAAAGATGTTATACTTAGCATGGGCTATCCTTCTAATATTTACTATTTCCTCCTGTCAGAAAAAAGAAGAAAAAAGTGAAAAACTTACTCCCCTGAATGCTCCTGCCAAATATGGAGAAACGATGGGAAGGGCATTGAAAAAATCAAAGGCAATGGGAGATATTCTTTATTTAAAAAACAAAATAAATACTTTTCAGATACAGGAAGGAAGGTACCCCTCATCTTTACAGGAACTTGTTGATAAAGGATATATAGAAAAACTGCCTGCACCACCGGAAGGGATGAAATTTGTTTATGACCCATCTACAGGAAAAGTGGATGTGAGATAAAAAAGGGAAAATGGATTTTTATGAAGTGATAGAAACAAGATGATGATTGATTTGTGTGAAGGCCAGAAATTTGTTGCTGAAGCACCTGTTTTGGTAGTTGCCTGCGGTAGAAATATTCATTATAACAGAGGAGGATGGATGGGAGATTACAGTATGATTGTTGATGTTGCAATAGCAGTGGACCACCTTACACTGGCAGCAAGGGCAGAAGGACTTGGAACATGCTGGATAGGTTCTTTTGATAATGAATGTATAAAGAAATTTTTAAATATTCCAGAAGATGTAAATGTTGTCGCTCTTACACCTCTTGGTTATCCTGCAAATCCCGATGTTTTCCAACCTGTACGTGACAGGAAGAAACTTGAAGAAATAATCTCTTATGAAACATGGTCGGGTTGAATCTAATAGTGGGAAAATCATAATTTTGGTGTCTTGACATAGAAGAAGAAGTGAATATAATATTTTTCAGAATATGCCACCTTAGCTCAGCGGTAGAGCAGGGCACTTGTAATGCTCAGGTCCGGGGTTCAAATCCCCGAGGTGGCTCTTCTGAGAAATTTCTGCTGAGTTTTTTGACAAAAAGGATTTTTTATGATAACTCGTCGGTCAATAATTATCGGTCTTATTCTTTCCGGTATAATTGGAGCAGGTGAACCTTTCACGGTTCTGTATATTCACGGTTCTCCAATGGCTGCTGACTATTCAACAGGAGCAGCAATTTTTCTACTTTTTATTCTTGTGTTTCTTTTCAATGTAATTCTAAAAAATATTTTCAAAAAGTTTTATCTCACTCCTCCAGAATTAATCACTGTTTATATAATGATGATAGTGGCGTGTGCCATCCCTTCCTGGGGATTTACAATGAATTTAATCGGACTTCTTGGAGGGATTTATTATTATGCTACCCCTGTAAATGAGTGGAAGAAAATCATTCATCCTTATTTGCCCAAACATTTATTTCCTCAAGATAAAAATGCGATATGGTATCTCTTTGAAGGATTACCAAAAGGTATGGGTATCCCGTGGAATGCATGGATAAAACCACTGGGTAACTGGTTTTTCTTCATAATTGTTTTCTACTTTTTAAGTATATGTCTCATGGTTATGTTAAGAAAACAATGGGTGGAAAGAGAGAAATTGACATATCCTCTAACTGAACTTCCAAGGGAACTTGTAAAGGAAAAAGAGCCATTATTTAAAAGTAAATTGATGTGGATGGGTTTTCTCGTTCCTTTTTTGATTTATTCTCTTAAAGGATTCCACATCCTTTTCCCTTCAATTCCTGCACCGTTATTGTGTCATTCCTTTCCTATTTTTAACAGAACATTTACAGTTAGACTTGTCATATTTTTTGAAGTAATAGGTCTTGCTTACTTTATGGCTCTGGATGTACTTTTGAGTGTATGGCTTTTTGCTTTTCTTTTTGTTATAGAAACTGGCTTTTTGAGAAGAATAGGTTATTCAATTGGGCCTGTCCTCCCTTTTTCAGACCCTGCTCCTCAGGTTGTCGCTTTTCAATCTCTGGGTGCTTTAATGGTTTTAAGTGTGATGAGTTTATGGGCAGCAAGAAGCCATTTAAAAACAGTTTTCCTTAAAGCCATAGGAAAAATAAAAGGAGATGAAGAAGAAATTTTACCATATCCGGTTGCTTTCTGGGGATTTGTGATAAGTTTTCTCATTTCAATATGGTGGATTAACAGAACCGGTTTAAAGATAATTCCTTCTATTTTCTTTGTTGTGGTTGCAATTCTTATATTTCTGGGAATAACAAGAATAATTGCACAGGCAGGTCTTGCATACTACAGAGCTCCGGTTATACCTGCTGTTCCCACTCTTTATACTTTTGGTTCAAAATATCTCGGCCCTTCTGGACTTGCCTCTCTTGGTATGACTTTTTCATGGGCTACAGATATAAGGACAATGGTAATGGCTTCAACTGCAAATGGACTGAAACTTTCTACTGAATTTAGAATGAATACAATAAAACTTTTCTGGGCAATTATTGGAGCAATAATAATTACTCTTATTTCATCTTCCTGGTGTACACTTCTTCTTGGATATAAATACGGAGGAATAAACCTTTATTCATGGCAGTTTTCAGGTCTTGCAAGGTTTTCAATGAGCTGGGTAAAGAATTTTATAAAATATCCTGTGGGTTTTGGAAAATTGCAATTTGGATTTTTTGCTCTTGGTGGATTTCTTATGTTTCTTTTAATCCTTGCGAGAAATTATTTCCTCTGGTGGCCAATTTCTCCTGTTGGTCTTGCTCTTGGACTTCCTCATCCTGTATTTTACACCTGGTTTTCAGTTTTTATTGCCTGGATTATAAAAGCATTTGTGATGAAATATGGTGGAATAAGAGTTTATAATAAATCAAAAGAATTTTTCCTTGGACTTGTTCTTGGTTCATTTGTCACAGCAGGAATATGGATAATTATTGGTTTCCTTACAGGGACTGAAAGAATAGGATTTACCTTAGGATAAAATGGTAAAATCTGACAGATGGATAAAGGAAAAAGCAAAAGAGGGAATGATAAAACCTTTTTATCCAGAGAAAATAAAAAAGGGGGTTTCTTTCGGTCTTTCTTCTTATGGATACGATTTTACTCTTTCCGAAGAGTTTAAAATATTCAGAGGGGAAGGAATTATAGGACCGAAAAGAGTGAATGAAGAAGATTTTATTGATTTTAAAGGGAAAGTATGCAAAATTCCACCAAACAGTTTTATTCTCGGAAGAAGTATTGAATATTTTAAAATTCCAAGAGATGTAATTGGAATATGTTTTGGAAAATCAACATATGCAAGATGTGGGATAATAATAAATGTTACTCCTCTTGAACCTGAATGGGAAGGGTATATAACAATTCAGATAGCCAATTTAACACCTGTGGAAGCAGAAGTATACGCAGGTGAAGGAATAGGACAGGTTATTTTCATTGGAGCAGAAACTATATGTGAGAAGTCTTACAAAGATGTCTCTGGAAAATATCAGAAATCAAAAGAGATAGTTCTTCCTAAATAATCCTTCTCTTTCTTGTATTGCATTTGGGAAAATTTTCTGATAAATTATATACATGCTGAATAAGAAAGGAAATTTTTTAATTTTACTGACTTTTGTCTTTTTATCTCACGTAGGAAGGTGTGAAGAAGTAATACTGTCAGATTTTGAAAATAAAGAGGAGTGGACTGTTCAATACAATGGTAAAAAGATAAATCTCTCTATCCTTTCTCTCTCTCCTGACGCAATTCATGGGAAAAACAGTTTTCTGATAACCTCTCCTCCTGTGAAAGGTGCTGGTGAAATTGAAATAACCAAAGAGATTAACAAAGACCTGAGTAACTTTGAAAGAATAGAATTCTGGGTTAAAGGATTTTCAAATGGAAAAAGTTTTTACTTTCTGGTGGAAGATGCAGAAGGAAGGGCGAAAGAATACTATTTTGTTCCAGATTCACTTCTGTATGACATTTTCACTCCTGAATGGAGAAGAATTACCATAAAGATTGAACCATGTATAATTGAATGGAAGAAAGTGAGAAGGATTGGTTTTAAAATAGTTAGTAAGAGAGGAGCAAATTCAATCACAAAAATAAAAATAGATACTCTTATTGCGGGTAA
>JAGHCG010000087.1 GCA_021160565.1 bacterium
CTTTTAACTTTTATCTCATTTTTACTGGTAATATCTGCTTTTGCAAGTGTAAATAAGGGTTTCATATCCTTCCCTATTTCCCTGATAAATCTCCTTAACGCATTATCAGTTGGATTTTCTTTTGCAAGTAAATGTGGTCTTAAATGATACCTTATAATTTTTCCTATAAATCTTGCTTTATCCTCTCCTATTCTCAATCTTCTGCAAATTTTGGAAGCCATTTTTTCTCCAACAAATTCATGTCTGTGAAAACTCACCTTTCCTTTTTCAACCTTCAAAGTCGCTGGCTTTCCAATATCATGAAGAAGAGCAGCGAGTTTAAGATAAACATTTCTTGTATGTTTACTTATATTATCAAGTGTTTTAAGTGTGTGAGGGAAAAGTTCTTTACATGGGTGGTCTGTTCTTTTTTCTTTGAGAGCAGCAACCTCTGGAAGAACAATTTCAAGTATTCCTACTTCATCCATAAGATAAAAACCTCTGGAAGGTTGATATGCTTCAAGCATTTTGAGTATTTCATCAGCAATTCTTTCTTCACTTACAATTTTTAACCTGAAACCATTTTTTTTCATCGCTTCTTTTGTTTTCTCTTCTATTTCAAATTTAAACCTCGTGGCAAACCTTATTCCTCTCAAAATTCTCAAAGGGTCATCATAAAAAGTTTTTTCAGGGTCAATTGGTGTTTTTATAATCTTCCGTTTGATATCTTCAATTCCTTTAAATGGATCAAGTATTTCTCCTGTATGAAGATTTTCAGCAATTGCATTTATGGTAAAATCTCTTCTTGCAAGGTCTTCATAGATAGTTGCTCTCTCAACATCTGGTTTTCTTGAATTTTCTGGATAACTTTCCTTCCTGGCAGTTGCAAATTCAAGTTTTATCCCATTTACCTCAATCATGGCTGTTCCAAATCTTCCATAAAGTACAGGAAGAGGAAAATTTTCCTTTCTTGCAAATTCTTTTGCAAATTTTAAAGCGTCAAACTCCATAACAAAATCAACATCTTTACTCTTCTTTCTTAAAATTCTATCTCTTATGTATCCTCCCACCAGAAAAACAACAACTCCCTTTTCCCTGGAAAATTCTCTAACTTTTTCAATTATTTCTTCCGGTGTTATCTTTCTTTTCATCTTTCCACTCCCACAATCTGTTCATCAATTTCAACAGTTTCTATATGTGTGTCTTTCAATAACTTCTTCAATGCTGTCTTGCTTATACATTCAAAAGACACAATTATACTGCTCTGTACAAGAAAACTTTTACCTACTTTAATGTATCCCATATTCTTTCCTGTAATTAAAACCCCTATATATCCTGTCTTCTCATCTTTATAAAGCCTTCCAGTAGCACTAACTCCGGTAAAATCTGAAAAGGGATTCCAGATTGTACATACTCTAAATCTTCTAACTTTTCCACTTTCATCTTTAAGTTTTAATGTTTTTATTTCAACTTCTCTTTTCCCGACAACTAACTTCCCATAGTTGTTCCATTCCATCAAGAAACTCTCCTTCTACCTCAAATAAATATCTCCCTGCCATTCATTCAAAAGAAACTTCTTTTTCATCCCTGTTCTTTCACTGATTGTTCTTGCAAGTTTTTTTAACTTTTTTCTGTTCAAGAAGATAAAAGCTGTATAGGAACTTATAAAAGAGGGAAACACTCTCAACTCAAGTTTATTTCTGTGTAATTTCATATATTCAATTTTTTCAAGAGGAATAAGTGTTTCATATATTTCATTTCCTTCTTCATCCTTCAGATAAAGTTTTGTATCAAGGACTATTTCACCTTCATACTTTCTATTTTCAATAATACAAATCCCCTTTCCCCACTCCATCTGAAATCCTTTCAAAAATCTTCTTCCTTAAAGAGTTTTTCCTGAAATCTACTTAAATTTAAGTTTACCTTACTTGACACTGATTAGCAAATCCCATAAAATTAAAAAGAAGGAGGTGCTGTTGATGAAAAGGGAGTTAATTGCTTTATTTGAATACTGGGAAAAAGAGAGAGGGATAGAGAAAAGTTATCTTGTTGAATCACTTGAGAAAGGGCTTTTGAGTGTTTACAGGAAAAAGGCAGGACTTCCCAAAAATATAAAGATAAAAATTATTCCTGAAAGCGGAGATATCAAATTCATCAATGAAAAAGGAGAAGAAGTACCTCCTCCCACATTTCCCTGGGAAAGAATAGCAGCCCAGACTGCAAAACAGGTAATTATTCAGAAAATCAGGGAGGCAGAGAAAAATACTGTATATCAGGAATTTAAAGACCTTGAAGGTGAAGTTGTAAGTGGAAGAGTTGAAAGATTTGAAAACGAAAATGTGGTGATAAATGTGGGGAAAACAGAAGCATTGCTTCCTCATCATCATAAACTTCCATCTGACCATTTTAAGGTGGGAGACCCTGTAAAGGTTTATCTTCTTGAGGTAAGGAAACCTAACAGAGGGAACTATCAATTAATTTTATCCAGAACACACCCAAATTTTGTCAGAAAACTTCTTGAAAATGAAGTTCCAGAAATAGGAGAAGGAATAATTGAAATCAAAGCACTAGCAAGATTTCCGGGAGACCTTACAAAAATTGGAGTATATTCTAAAAATGAAAAGGTTGACCCAGTTGGAACATGCATTGGAGATAAAGCTTCAAGGATAAAGAGTATAATAAAAGAACTGAGAGGAGAAAAAATAGAGATAATACCCTGGAGTCCAGATATTTCAGAGTTTATAAAAAATTCATTAAGTCCAGCAAAATGTGAAAAAGTAATTTTAAATAAAGAGAAAAAAGAAGCCATTGCAATTGTAAGTGATGACCAGCTGTTTCTGGCAATTGGAAAAAGAGGACAGAATGTCCGACTTGCTTCAAAACTTACCGGATGGAATATCAGAGTTTACAGAGAAAGTGAATATACTGGAGAAGAAAAACCTGCAGTAAGTGTGATAGAAGGGATAGATGAGAAACTGGCAAAAAAACTGGCAGAATTTGGATACAGTTCCATCAAATCTCTTGCAGAGGCGAAAGTGGAACAACTTGCCAAAATTCCTGATATAGAAGAACAAAAAGCACAGGAATTAATTGAAAAGGCAAAAAATTACCTTAAAAGGGAAAGTGAGAAAAAATGAGGATTTATGAATTTGCTAAAAAACTTGGAATTCCTACAAAAAAACTTCTGGAAATATGTGAAGAAAAAGGAATAAAAGGGAAAAAAGGTTTAAGTGCAATCACAGAAGAAGAAATTAAAAAAATAGAAAAATTTATAGGAGGAGAAAAAGAAGAAAAGATGGAAGAAAAAGAAACTGTAGGAGTGAAAAAACCTGAAAAAGATAAAAAAGAAGAGAAAATTGAAGAAAAAGCCCCTCCTGTTGAAAAAAAAGAAGAAAATCTTATACCAAGAGCTCCTGTTGTTACAATAATGGGACATGTTGACCATGGGAAAACCACAATTTTAGATTATATAAGAAAAAGCAGAATTGTAGAGAAGGAAGAAGGACAGATTACTCAAAAAATAGGTGCATATAAAGTTAATCTCCCTGAAGGCTCTATTGTATTTCTGGATACTCCCGGACATGAAGCATTTACAGCAATGCGAGCGATGGGAGCAAAAGTTACAGATATTGTTGTTCTTGTGGTAGCAGGAGATGAGGGAGTGAAACCCCAGACAATTGAAGCAATAAATCATGCAAGAAGTGCAAATGTTCCAATAATCGTTGCAATAAATAAAATTGACAAACCAAACGCAAATCCTGATAAAGTGAAACAACAACTAAGTGAACACAATCTTATGCCAGAAGAATGGGGAGGAGATACAGTATATGTCAATGTTTCAGGAATTACAGGAGAAGGGATTGATGAATTACTTGAAATGATTTTACTTGTAGGTCAGATGATGGAACTTAAAGCAGACCCGAAAGGTCCAGCAGAAGGAGTTGTTATTGAATCTTATCTTGATAAATTTAAAGGACCTGTAATTACTGTTATTGTTCAGAAAGGAACTCTCAAAATAGGAGACCCTTTTATCGCTGGAGAAACATGGGGAAAAGCGCGTGCATTAATAGATGACTGGGGAAACAGAATAAAAGAAGCAGGACCATCCACACCTGTTGAAATCCTTGGCAGTCATGATGTGGTGGTTCCCGGGACAAAATTTAAGGTGGTTAATTCTGAAAAGGAAGGCAGAAAAATAGCCGAAGAAATTAAAGAAAAGAAAAAGGAAAAAGCGGTCCCTGTCAAAAAATTAACACTGGAGGACCTCTATCAACAAATCCAGAAAGGTAAACTGAAAGAGTTAAAATTAATTGTAAAAACTGACTTTTATGGTTCTATTGATGCTATAAAAAATGTGATAAGTAAAATCCCCACCGATGAAGTAAAAATTTCTATTGTCCATGCTGGCACCGGACCTGTTTCGGAATCAGATATTTTACTCGCTTCAACTGCAGAAGGAATAGTCCTTGGCTTTAAGGTGCCTGTGGAAGCAAAAGCAAGAGAAGCAGCAAAAAAATACGGAGTAGAGATAAGAACATATTCAGTAATTTACGAACTTGCAGATGAAATTAAAAAAGCCGTTGAAGGAATGCTTGAACCAGAAGAACAGGAAATTCTTTCAGGACAGGCAATTGTAAAAAAAGTATTCAAACTATCAGGAAATATTATTGTAGCAGGATGTCTGGTGGTGGATGGAAAGGTAGTAAGAGATTCAATTGCCAAAGTGGTAAGAAATGGAAATATAATATATGAAGGGAAACTTGCAAGTTTAAAGAGATTTAAAGATAGTGTAAAGGAAGTTGCTCAAAATACAGAATGCGGAATTGCACTTGATAACTTCAATGACTTTAAAGAAGGAGATATAATTCAGTCTTACATTAAAGTTAAAATACCAAAGAAACTCTCTTGAAAAAGGAGTATAAAAATGGAAGACTGCATTTTCTGTAAAATTGCCAAAGGAGAAATAAATTCTGATAAAGTTTATGAAGATGAAAAATTTGTTGCATTTAGGGATATAAATCCTCAGGCACCTGTTCATATTCTTATAATTCCCAAAGTTCATATTCCAAAATTGTGTGATACAGAAGATGCTAATCTTCTTGGAGAGATGATTTTAATTGCCAATAAAATTGCTGAAAAAGAAAATATCAAAGATAGAGGGTATAGAATAGTAATCAATACAAATAGAGAAGCAGGTCAGTCAGTGGACCATCTTCATTTACATTTACTTGGTGGTAGAATAATGAAGTGGCCACCTGGATAATTCCGTAACAAATTCTACTGGA
>JAGHCG010000178.1 GCA_021160565.1 bacterium
ATAAGTGACACACCTTCTTTTTGAAGAATTTTTATCAGTTTGGAATGAAATTTGCGGGAAAACTTCTCTCCTGTTTTTTTCTCAAATCTTTCAGTAATTCCAACAATTACAATGGGAATATTTCCTTCTTCAGGGGAAGTATATTTCAATTTCCAGTCATAAAAAATCAGTTCAAATTTTTCCCATGTTCCTTTTATAAAAGTGAAAAGAAGAATTAATGAAATGCCAATTCCAATTAAAACTCTTGCAAGAATTCTCATTCTATTTTATTTAGAAAACCTCCCTTTGCCAGATATGAGGTCTGCATTTTGGAGGTCTTCTTGGAGGTTTTTCCCTTAATTTTTTAATCCATCTTCTGACTTTTACAAAGAGTTTTTTACCCTCTCTAAGTATAAATTTTCTTCCCTGACTTCTTTCCTTAATCTTTACTTTTCCTTCAAAGACACGTACTTCTGTAGAACAACTTGGAGGAGTGGTATTTTCCCAGTAATTTTTAACTTCAAATCTTGTTCCCTCCACTCCTGCTATTACAGCAGGTGTTATAACTTCGAATTCTGAATCTCCTTGATGAGTTACTGTGATTGAAGCATCTTCTCCTTCCGGAATATATATAATGCTGTAAATTCTATCCTGATTGTCAGTGAATGAACCAAGTATTCCAACTTCACAGGAAGCATTTATATCCACAACTGTACCATCAGCAAATTGTAATTGACCTCCAGTATAGGTACCTCCAATTTCAGCAGGAATTCCTGACCAGTAAACTTTATGAGTTTTCCCTATATCCACTGCATAAGAAAGGTAAGCAACAACTGTTTTTGTTCTTCTTGAATGTCTTGGACAGGCGAGAAAAATTTTGTTTGCATCTTCTTCAGCAAAAAATCTTGAAACATAAAATTTTGCATAACTGTTTCCAGGTTCTCTATCTGCAGGACAGTGGAAAGTGTTATAATTGGTGATATAAGCAGGGTATAAGTTTTCAAGCAATGGTGGTGTTTCTCTCCAGTCTACCTGATAGTTTTCAATAGCCTGAACAATATTCTTCATATTATTGACACATCCCATAGTTCTTGCAAATTCTCTTGAATTTTCAACCAGACCAATAACAAGAGTAAGGAGAACCACCCCAATGAAACATAAAATCATGGTTTCAATAAGACTGAACCCCTTTTTCATTTTTTTCCTCCTCTTTTCTGTTAAGGGTTAAATGGATAATTTTGTTTTCCAGTTCTTTTAAAGCAAGATTTAAACTCAGGTCTTTCACCTCTGTATTTTTCCAGCTTTCCACAGCTCTTATAGCTGCTTCACTTAATTCTCTGTATTGAGTCGCAAATTTTTCCAGTTCTTCAACTATCGGTTTTAAAGCATCTCCTTTTCTCAACTTAAAATTTGGGTTTTTCCCTTCCTGTAATTGTCTTAAAATATTTTTTATCCGATAAGCAGGACCAGCCACTCTGTGAGAAATAAGAAGCATTCCAAGTGTTGCAAGAAAAGCAAGAAGAATTATGAGTCCAAAGTTAAGAAGAACAAATCTTTTTAAAGAGAAAACATAAATTTGATTTATTTGGTTTGACCTTAAGATTTTTTCAACAACGTTTGTCCATACATTATAAAAAGTAGCCACACTTACAAGAATACAGGCAAGAGAAAGAGAAATAATAATAAATAAAACAAATTTAAGCTGTATCTCTCTATCCACCCATAATATTTTTCTACCTTTTACCATTTGATAATATTTTACCTGGGATATATCCTGAATGTCAAATTTTTTAGAAGTGGGTTGACAGAGGGGAAAAGAAATGGAATTATAGATTATAAAGGCGAAAAAATGGAAAAAATAAGAAGAGCAGTAGTTGCTGGTTATTTTTATCCTGATAAAAAAAGTTATCTTTTGAAAATGCTTGAAAATTTTATTGAGGAGAATGCAGAAAAAGAAAAAGCGAAAGCAGTTGTTGTTCCTCATGCTGGGTATATATATTCAGGGAAAACAGCAGGAGCCACCTATTCAAGAGTGGTAATACCTGAAACAGTTATAATTCTTGGACCAAACCATACTGGATATGGAGAACCATTTGCTGTTTCTTCACATGATAAATGGGAAACGCCTATTGGAGAAATTGAAATTGATAAGGAATTGGTAGAAAAACTTGTTGAAAAAAGCAGGTATCTTGAAGAAGATACAGTTGCACATGAAAGAGAGCATTCAATTGAGGTTCAAATTCCATTTCTCCAGGTTTTAAAGAAGGATGTAAAAATTGTTCCCATTACCCTTGAAGGATATGTGGATAATCCAGCATGGATTGAAATAGGAGAGAGTATAGGAGAAGTTATAAAAGAAAGTGGAAAAGAAATTCTCATAGTGGCAAGTTCAGATATGACTCATTATGAACCTCACAATGTTGCTGAAGAGAAAGATAATTATGCAATAGAGGCAATAAAACTTCTTGATGAAAACCTTCTTATTCAGAGGATTTATGAAAAAAATATTTCAATGTGTGGGTATGCTCCAGTGATAACTGCTATTGTTGCTTCAAAATCTCTTGGAGCAAAAGAAGGAAAACTTGTGAGATATACCACAAGCGGAGAAACTTCAGGAGATTATGGTCAGGTTGTAGGATATGCTGGAATTATTATTGTTTGACCTTTCTTTTGTAAAAAACTTTTCCATATTCAATAAATGTCTCTGCCATAGCATCTATTTTTTCCCAGGAATGATTTACTGCATCTGGAGATGGATACCATTTTGCAATGAAACCTCCATTGAATTTTCCGAGATAATCAATAAGTTTTTTAGCATAATTTTTAACATCTTCAACAGTTCCTTTTATCATTGTATTTTGAATATCCACAGGACACCAGAAACATAATCTTCCACCAAATCTATTACTTAAATTCTCAATTCCCATATTTTCCTGCTGGTCCATCTGAATTACGTTTAATTTCGCTTCAATCAGTCCATCAAGAATATCAATTATATATCCACAACTATGGAGGAATGTAAGAATGCCTTTTGATTGAGCAAATTCATATACCTTCTTATACTTTGGTTTCCACACTTCTTCCCATATTTCCGGTTTTACCATCAATCTGTCTTGAAATCCCCAGTCGTCACAGGAAAATATTCCATCAACTCCTATTTCTGCAAATCTTTCTATGGATATCATCGCAATTTCACATAGTTTATCAAGAAGTTTATCAAGTTGTTCTGGATATAAGTAAGGGTCTGTCCATGCTGCTTGATGCCCTCTTAAATATTCAAGACGATGAATTAAACTGAAAGGAATACTCGCAAGGATAAATTTTTCTTCTTTACTTTTTTCTTCAATAACTTTTTTTGCTGTCTGGTATCTTTCTTTTTTGCTGTAATCAGGAAATCTGAGAGAATCCATTTTTGAATAATCACTTAAAGGATGATATTTTACCTGACCCATTGTTAAATCTCCCGGCAGTTTCTCCCATATACATCCCCATTCATCTTCCCACTTTGTATCTGTTTTTATGGAAGGTTGCCAGTCAGGGTCCGGGTCTGTTCCAACATGAATGAAATCACTTCCCCATTTTGGTGGTAAATCATACGGAATTCTTTCTGGCCCTTCAAATAAAATTGCCCTTTTTACTATTTCTTTTGATGTCATATTAACCTCCATACTGATAGGGAGAAAATTTCCATTTATTCATAAGAGAAGTCTCTATATTATAAAATTTTCCAAGAGTAATTCTTTCCACTGTTTCAAGTTCAATTTCCCTTGCCAGATAATAGGAAAAAATAACCTCAATACCATAAGGGATTATTCTTGCTTTTTTTATATGCTCCATTATCACTCTATATTTTTCAATTTCAAAATTCTTCGTATCAACTGGGGTTTTCATTTTATATTCTGAAAATACCTTTTTCCATAGTTTTTCCTCCTCTTCAAAAAAATCTGGTGGGATTTTTCCATCTTC
>JAGHCG010000063.1 GCA_021160565.1 bacterium
AGTGAATAAATGAAGAAGAAAAGAGATAAAACACCAATTTTTGCAGTTTTTATAAGTGTTTTTTTCCTTATTATTAGTATTCCAAGAATAAAGGCGCTTTCTATTTCTCTCAGACAGTTAAACTATTACAGAGAAGAAATTGAAAAATTAAAAAAAGAAAATAGAATTCTGGAAGAAAAAATTAAGAAATTGAAAGAAGACCCATTTTATGCAGAGAAAATTTTAAGAGAAAATTATGGTTTTATAAAAGAAGGAGAACAGATTATCAAAATAGAGGAGAAATAAATGTTTCCCCTTAAATTCATAAGAGAAAACATTGAAATTTTGAAAGAAGCAGCAGAGAAAAAAGGAATGAAAGTTGACTGGAATAAATTTGAGGAACTTGATAGTGAAAGAAGAAGATTAATTGCTTTTGTTGAAGAAAGAAGAAAATGGCAGAAAGATATTACTGAGAAGATAGCAATGAGAAAAGATGATAAAGATTCTATTGCTCCACTTATAAATCAGGCAAGAAAATATTCAGATGAAATAAGAGAAACAGAGAAAAAACTTGATGAAATTGAAAAAGAAATCGAGAAGATTGTTTCTTCTATTCCTAATATACCTCATTCCTCTGTTCCTGAAGGAAAGGATGAAAGAGATAATGTGGAAGTGAGAAGATGGGGAGAAATTGAGGAAAAAGATTTTGAAGTTTTACCTCACTGGGAAATCGGAACAAATCTTGGAATTATTGATTTCCCTGCTGGTGCTAAAATGACAGGTAGTTTCTTCCCTGTTTTTAAAGGTAAAGGAGCGCTTCTTGTAAGAGCATTGATAAACTTTATGATAGACCTTCATACAAAAAATGGATTTAAGGAAGTATGGGTTCCTTCACTTGTAAATCGGGATAGTATGTTTAACACAGGACAGTTACCAAAACTTGAAGAGGATATGTACCATCTTGATAGTGATGATTATTTTTTAATCCCAACAGCGGAAGTTCCTGTTACAAATTTACATAAAGATGAGGTAATTCCTGAGGAAAAACTTCCTCTTTACTATGTTGCCTATACTCCGTGTTTCAGAAGGGAAGCAGGTGCTTATGGAAAAGGTACAAGAGGGCTTATAAGAGTTCATCAGTTTGATAAAGTTGAACTTGTAAAATTTGTAAAACCAGAAAAGTCTTATGATGAACTTGAATCACTTGTAAATGAAGCGGAAAAGGTTCTTCAATCTCTCAAACTTCCTTATAGAGTTGTTCTTTTATGTACAGGAGAACTGAGTTTTGCTGCAAGTAAATGTTATGATATTGAAGTGTGGGCTCCCGGAATTAAAAAATACCTTGAAGTCTCTTCCTGTTCAAACTTTGAAAGTTTCCAGGCATACAGGGGGAGAATAAAGTATAAAAGAAAGGATGGTAAAACCGACTATGTCCATACATTGAACGGTTCAGGAATTGCACTTCCCAGAACAATAATTGGAATCTTGGAAAACTATCAGGAAAAAGATGGCTCAGTGGTGGTTCCGGAAGTTTTAAGAGATTATATGGGTGGAATTGAAAGAATTACAGGGGAGTGAGAATGGGTTTTTTTAATTTTGATGAAATTTACAGATTGATGGATTATGAAATAAGGTCAATTTCAGCTGAAAACCCGGAAGGAGAAAAGGGAAAGGGAGGTATGACAATTCCTGATGAAAACAGTCCTGCTTCTGAACTTGGCCAGGGATGGAAAGTTCGCCCCTCTATAACTCTTCAGAAAGGTAAAACAGAAACACTCGCTGAAATAAAAGGACCTGCTCAGATTGTTCATATATGGATGACTGTAAAAATAGATGCATATAGAAGTTGTATTTTAAGATTCTGGTGGGACGATGAAAAAAACCCTTCAATAGAAGTTCCACTTGGAGATTTTTTTCTTAATGGTTTTGGAAAAAGATATGAAGTGAATTCTCTTCCAGTTTCAGTAAATCCATCTGGTGGATTTAATTGTTATCTTCCTATGCCTTTTAAAAAGAAAGCAAAAATTACAATAGAAAACCAGTACTGGGAGGATATACCCGGATTTTTTTATCAGATTACGTATATTCTTAAAGATATACCTGATGATTCTGGATACTTACATGCTCAATGGAGAAGAAGTATGACAAAAAGAGAATATCCAGAACATATTATTGTTGATGGAATAAAAGGAAAAGGACATTACATAGGAACTGCAATATACTGGAATCAACTTTCAAATGGATGGTGGGGAGAAGGAGAAGTTAAATTTTTCATTGATGAAGATGATAAATTCCCTACAATATGCGGAACAGGGACAGAAGATTATTTTGGTGGAGCATGGGGATTTGGTGGAAAAACATATTCAACTCCTTTCCTTGGCTACCCTTATCAGGGAATTGAACCGGGTAAGATTCCTGAACATGCTTTATACAGGTGGCATATTCCAGACCCCATTATTTTCAAAAAATCTCTGAAAGTAACAATTCAGGCACTTGGATGGTGGAAAACAGGTAAATTTCAACCCCTTACAGATGATATAACCTCAGTTGCTTACTGGTATCAAAAAGAACCTCACAACAAATTTCCAGAACTTCCTGATTTGAGAGACAGATTTCCAAGATAAAAAGGAGTAAAAATGGGGTTAAGTCCACAAGCAAAAGTAAATATAATGTCTCTTGTATATTTCTTAATTCTGGTTGCTGTATGTTATATCGTAAAAATTCTGTGGGATAAAGTTCTGAAAAAAATTACCAGAAAAACAAGAACCAAACTCGATTTCAAAATAGTTGAAAGTATTGAAAAACCTGTTATTCTGGTTGTTTTCTTTATTGGTTTGAGAATAATTTTTGAAAGATTCATCACATATGGAGCAAAATACGGAGCAATTTCTCCAAAACTTTCAGGATACATTGGAAACACAATTTATTCTCTGATAGTCCTTTCATTTGCCTATCTTACATCTGCTTTTGTTTCAGGTTTTTCTGAATGGTATCTTGAAGAAATTGCTTTCAAAACAAAAACAACTGTTGATGAGGAATTTATGAGATTATTTAAAAGATTGGCAAAAATTGTTATTTTTTTCATAGCAATAACCATAATTCTTGATAAGTTTAATCAACCAATAACAAGTTTACTTGGAGCTGCTGGAATTGCTTCCCTTGCTGTTGCTTTTGCTGCCCAGGAAACACTTGCGAATATGATATCTGGTTTTGTTATAATGATTGATAAACCTTTCAGAATAGGTGATAGAATACAACTTTCTTCCGGTGAAATTGGAGATGTTCTTGAAATTGGATTGAGAAGCACAAAAATTTTATCTTTTGATAATAATGTTATAGTTGTCCCAAATTCTGAAATAGCAAAAGCAAAAATAGTAAATTATGGATATCCTGAACCCAAAATGAAATTGAGGATAAATGTTGGAGTAGCATATGGAACAGACCTTGAAAAGGTGAAGAAAATTTTACTTGATATATGTAAAAAACACCCTGATATTCTTGATGACCCTCCTCCTTCTGTTTACTTCACTGAATTTGGAGATTCTTCCTTAAATCTTTTAATCATCTGCTGGATAAGAGAATACAGGGAAAAATTCAGAATAACAGATGAAATAAATATGGCTATAAAAAAG
>JAGHCG010000221.1 GCA_021160565.1 bacterium
GATTTATATCCCCTGAAGGACCATTTAAAACCATTGCAACCGTCCCTGGAAATTTTTTCTCAATTTTCTTTCTTAAAAATCCTGGCCAGTCAGCAGAAATAAGATTATCCCCGAGAGTATCTGGATGCAAGGCAAAATTAACAATAACTCCTTTCAACACTCCTTTTTTATTTACAATTTTCATAACTCCAATTGAATTGTCTACAGGACCTGCACTTTTTACAATATCTTCAATCTGTAAAAATGGATTTGTTATAACCCTACCATCTTTGAGCAAATACCTTCTGTTAAAAGATATTCCCTCCACCCTCTCACTACCTATTCCTATTTTCACCTCTTCTCTATTTCTGTAAGCAATTTTTACACTTCCTGCTATGTAAATTGGTAAAAGTTCAATATAACTTTTCTCTACATAAAAATTTTTGGTGAAAATTGAATTTGAAGAATATGAAGGTACAGGACCTGTATGAGTGTGTGTTGCATGAATTGTAATATTTGAGTACGGAATATTTAACTCCTTGCTTACAATTTTCCTCACCTTTCTAACCAGAAATTTATCCAGCCAGATTAACTCACAACTCAAAACTGCAAAAATATTTTTCCCATCATCAAAAATAACACAAATTGCATAAAGGTCATCTCTTATACCTTCGGAACGTCTATCATCAAAATAACCCGCAAGAGAAAAACCTACAGGTGGAGTTATAACAACTTTTCCAAATCCAACTTTCATTTTTTTCCTTTAAGGTAAAAGAATTACACCAAGCGCTTTATCTGGATTTTCTATAAGTAAATCACATGCTTTTTCTATCTCTTCAAGTGGAAATTGGTGAGTTATCAATTTTTTCACTGAAATTTTACTCTCTGAAATCGCTCTAATTACTTCAGCAAGATTTCTTCCTGTTTTCCATTCAATAAAAACTTCTGGATAATCTCTCCCTCTTTCATATTCAGGGTCATGATAACCCGGTCCTGTTCTTGCAGAACTTCTTATATCAAGATTTCCAAGAAATGAGCCAAATTTCATTTTTATTTCACAACCACCGGGAATTACAATCCTTCCCATTTTATGAGTATCTGGAGCAACTTTCATAACATTTACTACCTTTTCAAAAATTTCTGTGCTCTCTCCTCCAAAACACAAAAAGGCACAATCAATTCCGTGAGATTCTGTAAAATTCTTACATATATTTTCAAAATTTTCTCTCCCATCAAATACAAGATCAAAACCTGTATCCAATGCAATTTTTCTTCTTAACTCATAAAGGTCTGTTCCAATAACATGACAGCCACTCCATTTTGAAATCTGCCCTGTAATATTTCCAATAATTCCAAGACCAACAACAAAAACATATTCTCCAAATTGAAGTTCTGCTCTCCTCACTGCATGAAGAGAAGTGGCTGCAAGATGAGCAAAAGAACCTTCAGCAAAACCTACATTTTCAGGAATTTCAACACATAAACTTTCAGGAACCACTGCATAATCAGTATGAAGAGCATATCCTGCTCCCATACAGGCAACTCTCATTCCTTTTTTCAATCTTTTACATTCAGCCCCAGTTTCCAAGATAATCCCTGCATTTCCATATCCAAAGGGTTTTTTCTTTATGGAAGAAGATGGATTTTTTCTTAAATTTTTAATTCCTCCTATTTCAGTACCTGGACTTATGAGAGAAGTCTTAACCTCAACAAGAACTTCATAGGGATTTATCTCAGGAATATCCTGCTCTTCAATAAAAACTTTGCCTTTTCCATCAAAACACCCCACTTTCCTTTTCATTCTCCCCCCTATCTTGGACCGAACGGGGCTCGGTCTGGAAAGGGACGCTTTCAAAATTCAGAGAGTTTCACTACTCTTTTTTCCTGTTCACTTATAAGTGCTGCCTCCATAAATTTCATCATTTCAAGTGTTTCCTCTTTATCCACAGGTGGTTTTCCAGTATGAAAAAATTTAATTATTTCTTTTAAAAGACCAGCATAAAGAGGAACTTCTTTTGAATAAGTGGTATGAACAATCTTTTTTTCTCCAAAAACAGTTGCACCATAATCATGGGGTCCTTTTCTCGTCCCTCTCACTGTTCCAATTCTCCCATCTTCCCATTTCCCGGTAACAAAATGAAAATCATCTGTTTTTTCACAAAAAACTTCTTCACATCCAGTTCCCATAAAAGTGTAAAGTATTTCAACCCCATGAATTCCATACCAGAAAAGACCAGGATTTGTTGGTTCAAGAGGAGCAGGAGAGAAAGCATCACATCCAGATATTTTTTCTTCCTTAAAACTTTCCTTCACTTTCCTTATATTAACATCAAATCTGAGGGATGAAGAGGAAAATACAGGACAATTATACTTTTCAGCAATTTCATATATTTTCTTTGCCTCATAATAATTATGAGCAAGGGGTTTATCAATAAAAAGAGGTTTCTTCGCTTCAATTACAGGGATTGCTTCTTTTAAATGTCTTCTTCCATCCACGCTTTCAAGTAAAACTGCATCCACATTTTTTAAAAGTTCCTCAATTGAATTGACAAGTTTTATATTCCAGTTTTCCACCAGTTCTTTTTTAAATTTTTCAACTCGTGAATAACTGGCTTCAAGGTCTTCACTGAAAGATGGATAACCTGCAACCACCTTCCCACCTTTTACACGATGAGGATTTTTTTCATCATTGAGAAGTTGAGTAAATGCTGAAACATGGGAAGTATCAAATCCAATTATCCCTATTTTCAATTCTTCTCCCATAATTTTTCTCCCTTTTATAAAATCATTTTTTTTATTTCTTCAATGAGGACTTTCACTATTTCCTCTTCTCTATAAGTTCCTATTATATTACCTTTTTTGAAAAGCACAAATTTTTTATCTCCACCTGCTATTCCAATATCTGCCTGTTTTGCCTCTCCCGGTCCATTTACAGAACATCCCATCACTGCTATTTTTAAATTTTTCACCTCTGGATATTTTCTGACAAGTTTCTTTATTTCTCTTTCCACTTCTCTTAAAACCTCATTCAAATTTACTTTTATTCTCCCGCAGGTTGGACAGGAAATAATTTCAGGCTCAAAAATCCTCAAATTAAGTGCCTGTAAAATTGCCTTTCCTATTTTTATTTCTTCTTTTGCAGGCATTGAAAGTGAAACTCTTATTGTATCTCCAATTCCTTCTTTTAAAAGTAATCCTATTCCAAGAATTGATTTGCTTTCTGCCAGATACCCTTTCCCTGCTTCAGTTATTCCAACATGTAAAGGATAATCAAAAATTTCAGAAATTCTTCTGTAAACTTCAACTGTTTCCTCTACAAATGGAGTTTTTGCTGAAATGACTATTGAATGAAAATCATTATCTTCAAAAAATTTAACAGTATCTTCTGTAAAACTCACTATACTTTCCACAAGAGAATTTTTAATCTTTATTGAACCAGAATTTACTCCTATTCTTATTGGGATGTTAAAATCTTTTGCAACTCTTATAATTTCTTTAAGGTCTTTTCTGGAAATATTACCCGGATTTATTCTTACTTTATCAAAACCATTTTTTATTGATAATACGGCAAGAGAAGCGTTGTAATGAATATCTGCAACAAATGGAACTCTGAATTTTTCTTTAAGAAATTTGATGGAATTTGCCTCTTCTTCTTTCGTTATTGCAATTCTTACAATCTCAGCTCCTTCTTTTACCATTGAATTAATTTCTTTCAAAAGAGATTTTAAATCTGAGGTTGGAACTTTTGCCATTCCCTGAACTGAAACAGGGAAGTTCCCTCCAATTACTAAATTTCCAACTTTTACCTCTTTTGTTTTTTTCCTTTTCACTTTTTTACCATCTCCTGAAGAATTCTTAAAATATCATTGTAAGTTACATAGAGAGCAAGGAATATTAAACCCACTACTCCAATATATTGAATTATCTCAAGCATTTTCTTACTCGGTCTTCTTCTTGTAATCCTTTCTATAAAAAGACCAAAAAGATGTCCTCCATCAAAAACAGGAACTGGAAGGAGATTAAGAATTCCAAGATTCACGCTTATAAAAGCAATAAAATAGAGATACCTTGCAAAACCAGAATGGATAATTTCAGCACTCCATTTTGCTATACCCACAGGACCTGAAAGAAGTTTAGCAGATACCTGTTTTGTAACTAACATTTTTATTGCCACAAAAACACCATAAACCATTGTTAAAAACTCTTTTCCAGCACGTATAATAACCTGAGGGAAAGGATATTTTTCCTTCTTTTCCTTTGGTAAAATCCCTATTCCATAAATTTTCTCCTTTTCATCAAGAATTGCTGGTTTCACTTTAAATTCCATTATTCTCCCATTTCGTTTTATCTTTATCACCAGAGGAAAGTTTTTATTTGCTTCCTTTCTGATATTCATAAGAACATCAAACCATCTTTTACATCTTTTTCCATTTACTTCAATAATTTCATCTCCTGGTCTCAATCCCGCTTTTTCTGCTGGCTTTCCTTTCAAAAGAGAACCTATTTTTGTTCCATCGTATCCTGGAAGTCCAAGCATAAATGCTGGAATTAAAAGCAAAAATCCAAGAAGAAGATTATTGAGAGAACCAGCAACTATTACTCTGCTTCTTATTCCAGGACTTTTCCCCATATATTCCCAAGATTCAAATTTTTCCTTATCTTCAAATTCTTCACCAGCAAGTTTTACAAACCCACCAAAAGGAATAATACAAACTTGATAAACAGTATCTCCTCTTTTCCAGGAAAAAATTTTAGGACCAAATCCTATTGAAAATTTTTCAACCTTTATTCCGGATTTTTTTGCTACTATAAAATGGCCAAACTCATGAATTGAAATTATTATTGAAAAAAGTAAAATAATCCCAATAGCAGATATCAACATTTTTTCTCCTCCACAATTTTTCTAACTTCTTCCTTTGCCCATTTATCAATCTCATAAATCTCTTCCAGAGATACCTCTTTTTTCAGTTTATGTAAAGATATTACCTTTTCAACAATTTTTATTATCTGATTGAATTTTATTTTGTTTTTAAGAAAAAGATTAACCGCTTCTTCATTTGCACCATTCAGAACTACTGGATAAGAACCTTTTTCTTCCAGAGATTTTCTGGCAAGAACCAGCCAGGGAGAGTTTTCATCAGGAAGAGTAAAAGTCAATTTTCTTATCTCTGAAAAATTTATATTTCTGAAATCTATTTCAACTCTTTCAGGATAATTCAAAACATAATTTATTGGATATTTCATATCCGGAAAGTGAAAAATCCCTTTCATTGTTCCATCTATAAATTCAACAAATCCATGAATTATTGCTTCTGGATGAATAACAACTCCTATTTTTTCATATGGTAGAGAGAAGAAATAATGTGCTTCAATTATTTCAAAACATTTATTCATCATTGTTGCTGAATCCACAGTTACTTTTTTACCCATTTTCCATACAGGATGGTTTAAAACTTCTTTTATTTTTACATTTTTGACTTTTTTCCCCCAGAATGGTCCACCGGATGCGGTAAGATAAATTTTCTTCACCTCTTTTTTCTTCTCCCTTTCAATCAACTGAAAAATTGCATTGTGTTCACTATCAACAGGAAGGATTTCAGAGCGATATTTTTTTTTCAATTTTTTTATAATCTCTCCTGCAACCACCATTATTTCTTTTGTTGCAAGCCCTATGGTTTTTTCCTCTTTAATTGCTTCAATGAATGCTTTTAATGTCTTTATTCCTGGAATTGCAAAAATAATAAAATCAACTTCTTTTAAAGTGGAAATTTCAACAATTCCCTCTTCTCCATAAAAAAACTTCACATTTTTAAATTTTTTCTCAAAAAGAATATCTCTTTTTTCTATATATACATAGGAAGGTTTAAATTCCTCAATTTGAGCAGAAAGGAGTTTTTTATTTTTTTTACATGCAAGCCCAAATACATTAAACCTATCTTTCTGACTTCTTATAACCTCAAGTGTATTCCTTCCAATTGTGCCAGTTGAACCAAGAATTAAAATATTTTTCATTCAATCAGCCCTCCAAATTTCCTTTTTCTTCTCTGATAAGAAAGAAGTGCTTTATAAAAACATTCTTCATTAAAATCAGGCCATAAAACATCTGTAAAATAAAATTCACTGTATGCTGACTGCCACAAAAGAAAATTACTCAACCTCTTCTCTCCTGCTGTTCTTATTATAAGGTCTGGTTCTGGAATTTGAAGATACAGAAATTTATTTATGAGTTGTTCATTTACATCCTGAAAAGTATATCCTTTCTTAATTATTTTTTTCACTGCATCAATAATTTCCTGTCTTCCACCGTAATTTATTGCAAAGACAAGATTAAGTCCTGTATTTTTTGAAGTCAATTTTTCAACTTCTTCCATTATTTTTTTCAATTCTTTTGGCAATTCTTCTCTCCTTCCTGTAAATCTCACCTTTACATTATTTTTATGAAGGTTTTCTCCCTCCTTTCTCAATCTATCTTCCATGAGTTTGAAAAGAAACTCAACTTCTTCCTTTGGCCTTTTCCAGTTTTCCGTTGAAAAGGAATAAAGTGTGAGGTATTTAACTCCATATTTATCCGCTGCTTTAACCACTCTCCTGACCGCTTTAAGTCCCTCTTTATGTCCTGCTATCCTGGGGAGATTTCTCTTTGTTGCCCATCTTCCATTTCCATCCATTATTATTCCAACATGCACAGGAATTACTTTTAATTTTCTTTTCATTTTTAAATTTCAAATCTCTCTCCGAAATAAACTCTTTTGGATTCAGGATGAGTGAGAATTTCCTCTGGTGTTCCTTCCAGCAAAATTTCTCCTTTATAAATGAGATATGCTCTATCCGTTATTTTTAAAGCATCTCTTACATTATGGTCAGTTAAAAGTATCCCTATGTTTGATTTTTTAAGTTCAACAACTATATCCTGTAATTCTGAAACTGTTTTGGGGTCAATTCCTGAAAAAGGTTCATCAAGGAGGAAAAATTTTGGATTTAAAGTTAAACTCCTTGCTATTTCCAATCTCCTCTTTTCTCCACCTGAAAGAGCACCAGCAATTGTTTTCCTCAACTCAAAAAGACCAAGTTTTTTCAAATATTCCTCACATATTTTTTTCATTTCTTCCTTATTTCTGTAATAACTTTCAAGAATTATATATAAATTCTGTTCAACTGTTAATCTGGCAAAAATTGAAATTTCCTGAGGGAGATATGAAATTCCTGCTCTTGCTCTTTCCCATGAAGGAAGGAAAGTAATATCTTTTTCATCAAGTAAAATTTTTCCTCTGTCTGGACGTAAGAAACCAAGTATCATTTCAAAAGTGGTTGTTTTACCTGCTCCATTTGGACCAAGAAGACCCACAATCTCTCCCCTTGAAACACTCAGGGAAACGTCTCTAACAGCTATTTTTTTGCCAAAACTCTTTTTTAAATTTTTTGTCTTAAGCATCTTCTCCCATATATTTTACCATTAGAACCCAGTTCTCACAAAAGTTGAACTCCCGAGTTTCTATACATTGGAGATTTTCTTTATTCCATATAAAAAC
>JAGHCG010000009.1 GCA_021160565.1 bacterium
AAATTGTATATCTCTTCAAGTGCTTTGTTAAATGAGTAATTTTCATAATGCTGTGTTATAATTTTTACTTTCTTCTTCATATTTTCAATAGCCCATTTATCAACTTCAAAAAGTTTCTCATATTCTACTCTCTGAGAATTTGAAAAATCATTTATATTTCCAAGTAGAAATCTTATTGTATTTCTTATCCCTCTGTATTTCATCACTATATTTTTTATTATATCCTCAGAAATTCTTATATCCTGCTGATAATTTTCACTGACAGCCCATATTCTTAAAATTTCAGCTCCATATTTGTTTATTATCTGTTCAGGAGTTATGACATTTCCTAAGGATTTACTCATTTTTTTACCTTCAGCATCAACAACAAACCCATGTGTGATAACTTCTCTGTAAGGTGCTTTTCCTTTCACTCCGCATGAAGTGATTAAAGATGTCTGGAACCACCCTCTATGCTGGTCACTTCCTTCAAGATAAAGGTCAGCAGGCCATTTAAGATTATTTTCTTCTTTTAAAACCGCAAAATGGCTCACTCCTGAGTCAAACCAGACATCAAGTATATCTTTTTCCTTTTCAAATTCTTCTCCCTTGCAGTATGGACATTTAAAGTTATCCGGGAGTAAGAATTTTTCATCTTTTTCAATCCATATGTCAGAACCGTATTTTCTCACAAGGTTTTCAATTTTTTTGATTGTCTCTTCGGTAATTATTGCTTTCCCACAGTTTTTGCAGTAAAACACAGGAATTGGCACTCCCCATAATCTCTGTCTTGATAAACACCAGTCAGGTCTGTTATCAAGCATTGCTGAAATTCTATTTTTACCTTCAGGTGGAATCCACTTTACCTTTTCAACTTCTTCTTTCATCAGAGTTCTCAGGTTATTATGGTCAATTTTTAAAAACCATTGCTTTGTGCTTCTGTAAATTACAGGGTTTTTACATCTCCAGCAATGAGGATAGGAGTGAACTAATTTTTCTTTTGCATATAGAAAACCTGTTTTTTCAAGTTTTTCTATTATGAGAGGGTCTGCCTTGAATACCATTATTCCTTCAAATTCTTTTATTTCAGAAGTAAATCTTCCTTTCTCATCTATGGGAGATATAATTTCAAGACCATTTTTAATCCCAGCATAATAATCTTCCTCTCCATGTCCAGGTGCTATATGTACACACCCTGTTCCTTCATCAGCAGAGACGAAATCATCCACAATTAATTTTGATTTTCTTTCAACAAGTGGATTTTTACAGAATATTCCTGCAAGTTCATTTCCAGTATATATCTCCTTTATTTCTCCTTTTAGATTTTTCTTCCCGAGTATTTCAGAAACAAGTTTTTCAGCAAATATAAGTTTTCCCTCATCTGTCTCAACAACTGCATACTTTAAATCTGGATGAAGAGCAATTCCAGTATTTGAGGGTAATGTCCATGGAGTGGTTGTCCATATAAGAACATAAGTATTTTCGTCAAATCTATTCTTTTCATCTTCAATAACTTTAAATTTTACATAAATTGAAGGGGAACTTATATCATAATACTCAATTTCTGCTTCAGCAAGTGCAGTTTCACAGGTAAAACACCAGAAAATTGGTTTGTATGCATTATAGATATATCCTTTTGAAGCAAGAATTCCAAATGTTTTTACAATTTCTGCTTCATATTCAGGAAGTAAAGTAAGGTATGGATTTTCCCATTCTCCAAGAACTCCCAATCTTTTAAATTCTTCCTTCTGTATTGAAACAAATTTTTTTGCAAAATCAGCAGCTTTTTTTCTAAATTCAAGAGGATTAACCCGTTCCTTTTTGAGTTTCATTTCTTTAAATATCTGGTGTTCAATTGGCATTCCGTGGCAATCCCATCCAGGTTTATATGGAGTATAATATCCTCTCAAACTTTTATATTTCACAACAATATCTTTAAGGATTTTATTCAGAGCAGTACCAAGATGGATATGTCCATTTGCATAAGGGGGTCCATCGTGAAGGATATAAGAGGGATTATTTTTATTTTTTTCAATTATTTTTTTATATATCTTTTTTTCCTCCCATATCTTTATAAATTCTGGCTCCCTCACACTTAAATTCCCCTTCATAGGAAAGGGAGTTTTGGGAAGATAAACTGTTTTTGAGTAGTCCATTTTTCATCCTCGCAGTTTTTTAACAAGTCTGGCTACTCTTCTCCCAAGTGCTTTACATTCTTCTTTACATTTTTCATCAGGAGACCCAATTGCAACTGGTCCATAATGACCTGATAGTGTTGTTCCCTGAACAATCATTCCGTGAATGAGCATCATTTGAAGAATTCCCAGGATTGTTGTTTCATTTCCACCACCAATATTTGCAGAAGATGTAAAAGCACCTCCAATTTTTCCTTCAAATTCTCCAAAATATTTCACACTTTCATCAAAAAGTTTTTTTATTTCAGCAGCAGGTAATCCAAAATATGTGGGAGAACCAACTATAATTCCATCTGCATCCTTTAAATCTTCAGGAGTGGTTTCTTCAACTGATTTTAAGATTACTTCAACATTTTCTTCCCTCACCCCTTCTGCTACAAGTTTCGCCATATTTTCAGTATTTCCTGTTTTTGAATAATAAACAACAATTATTTTCGCCATTGTTCCCTCCCTTTTAATTTGAATTAGTTAATTTTACCACATTTTTTTATTTATTTTAACATCTCAAATAAAAAACCTGCTGGATAATTAAAAAATGCGAAATCCCTTGCTACACAACACCTTCAAATGCGGAGGCTTAGCCTCGGGGAAAAAGTTGAAAGTGGGAGAAGGAAAAGATAAAATATTATTAAATAAGGGGAAAAATATGGAAACAAAATTGAAGAAAATACTTGTTATTGAAGATGACCCGGATGAACTTGTTTCTCTCACTCAAATTCTTAGAAGAGCAGGATATATAACAATTGGAGTTCCAACAGGAGAAGAAGGACTTGAGAAATTTAAAGAGGAAAAACCAGACCTTGTAATTCTTGATGTTATGTTGCCTGGAATTGATGGATGGGAAGTTTTAAGAAGAATAAAATCAGGAATAAGGAGCAGAAAAGTTCCTGTAATAATGCTTACTGGAAAAAGTGAAGATGAAGATAAAATAAGAGGATATGAATTTGGAGCAGATTTTTATGTAACAAAACCATATAATATCCATAAACTTCTACCAATAATAAGAGGAATTATCACCGGTAAGTAAAGATGGTTGCAAATCTACCTCCCCAGTATTACGAAAAGGAAGCAGAATTAAAAAAAGCAAAAACTCCTGAAGAAAAAATTGCCATTCTTGAAGAAATGCTTTCCATTATGCCAAAACATAAATCTTCTGAGAAATTGCAGGCATTGATAAAGAGTAAAATTTCAAAATACAGAAAAATGATGGAAAAATCTCCTCAAATAGCAAAAAGGTCAGCAGTTCCTGTGATAGAAAGGGAAGGTGCTGGTCAGGTTGCAATATGTGGTCCACCAAATTCAGGGAAATCAACTCTTATTTCAGCCCTTACAAAAGCAAAACCAGAAATAGCAGATTATCCCTTTACTACAAAAATTCCAGTACCGGGAATGATGAAATATGAAGATATAAAAATTCAACTTATAGATACTCCTTCTCTCTCAACAGAATTTTCTGAAAACTGGGTTGAGATATACTGAGGAAGGCAGATGCTTTAATTTTTCTTTTTGATTTATCTTCTGATTTTATCCTTGAGGAGATGGAGGATTCGCTTAAAGTTCTGGAGAGATTTAAAATAAAAGAAGAGGGAGAATTTAAATTCAATAAAAAAATAATATGGGTTGCAAACAAAATAGATAATCCCTCTTATCCTGATATCAAGGAAATTTTCCTTGAACTTTACAGAGATAAAATCCCACAATTTTTTGAAATTTCGGCAAAGGAAAAAATAAATCTTGAAGTTTTACCAGAGGAAATATTCCATTCTCTTGAGATAATAAGAGTTTATACAAAAATTCCGGGGAAACCTCCGGATACTGAAAATCCATATACCCTTTCTAAGAATACAACATTAATTGAACTTGCGGAATTGATCCATAAGGATATGGTGAAAAACTTCAGATATGCAAGATTGTGGCGAAACAGTAATAAACCAGTGATAGCAGGTAGAGACTATATACTCCAGGATAAAGATATTGTTGAGATTCATTCATCTTAACCCTTTTTCCCTGAACTTTTTGTCCGAACCGGGTTCGGACAAAGGTTGACTTTTTGGAGGAAATCAATATAATATAAAAACACAGATATTGGCTTCTGGATATGAAAAGTTGAAAAGGAGAAAGCAAATGGAGAGAAAGTATGAAGGATGTTTTTTATTGAGAGGAGACTTATCTGATGAAGAAGTAGAAAAAGAAGCTGATTTTATTGAAAGAAGTATTCTGAATGAAGGTGGAAATATTGTGAAAAAAGAATTGTGGGGAAGAAAGACACTTGCTTATCCTATAAAGAAGATGGAAGAGGCAGTTTATTATCTTTTTTATTTCACTGCCCCCCCAGATGCTATAGCAAGAATTGAGGACCATTTTAGAAGAAAAGGAAATATTCTGAGGTATCTTATTTTACAGAGAAAAAAATTACCAGAGGGAGAAGAGGTAAATGCCGGGACCAAATCTCAATAAAGTTTTCCTCATAGGAAGATTAACAAGAGACCCTGAATTAAGATATACACCTGCTGGACAGGCAGTTGCAACTTTTGGAATGGCAATAAATAGAGAATATGTAAGTAAGGAAGGGAAGAAAGAGGAGACATGTTATTTAAATCTCGTTGTATGGGGGAAAAAAGCAGAGATATGTGCTGAGTATTTAAGGAAGGGGCATCTTATATTTGTTGAAGGACGATTACATTACAGAACATGGGAAACAGAAGATAATGAAAAAAGGTCAACAATTGAAGTAAATGTTGAAAATTTTCAATTTCTTGAAAGACCTCAACCTGAAATTATAGAAGAAAAGGAGGAAGAAGAAAATGGCGAAGAAGAAATCTAAGGTCTGCCAATTTTGTAAAGAGAAAGCAGAGGAAATTGATTACAAGGATATCGGGAAAATAAAAAGATTTACAAGTGGAAGAGGGAAAATTCTATCCTCAAAACTTACAGGAACCTGTGCAAAACATCAAAGAATGCTGGCAAAAGCCATTAAGAGAGCAAGATTTCTTGGACTTTTACCATTCGTTAAAATATAAGGAGAAGTAGGATGAAAGTAATTTTTCTTAAAGATTTTGAAAATAAGGGGAAAAGGGGAGAGATAAAAGAAGTGAAAGATGGCTTTGCAAGGAATTTTCTAATTCCTCAGCAGATAGCAATTGAAGCAACTCCGTCAAATATAAGAATGATAGAAGAGATGGAGAAAGTCGCAGAAAGAAAAAGAGAAAAGAAATTAAAGCAGGCAAAAGAGATTAAGAAGAAATTAAAAGAAACCTCAATCACAATAAATATGAAAGCAGGACAGGATGATAAACTGTTTGGAGCCATAACATCAGAAATGATTGCAGAAGCAATAAAAAAACAGGCTAATCTTGAGGTAGATAGACATCAGATCGTACTTGAAGAACCTATTAAAAAACTTGGGATTTATAAAATTCCTGTCAGACTTGCCGAAGGAGTTGAAGGTGAAGTAAAAGTTTGGGTGGTTAGAGAGAAATAAAAATGCCCAGAAAAAAAAAGGAAGAAATTCTTTTAAACAAAGTCCCGCCACAAAATATTGAAGCAGAAAAAGCACTTCTCGGTTGTATGTTGATTGATGAGGAAGCAAGAATAAAAGTACTTGAAACTTTTAAAGAGGATTTTTTTTATCATCAGGCACATCAGAAAATTTTTTCCTCTATAAGAAAACTTTTTGACAGAGGAGAAAAATGTGACCTTATAACTCTTACAAATCAGTTGAAGCAGGAAGGAGTTTTGGAAGAAGTTGGAGGAATTGAATATCTCACTGAAATTGTTGAAATTATCCCTACAGCAGCCCATGTTGATGAATATATTAAGATTGTTAAGGATAAGTATATATTGAGGACTTTGATAGCAAATGCCACTCAGATAATTTCAGAAGCATCAGATGAACCGGAGGATGTAGAAGATTTGCTTGATAAGGCAGAATCTCTTATTTTTGAAGTAAGTCAGCATAAAGTTGAAAGAGAAGCATATTCAATGAGAGAACTTGTAAAGGAAACCCTTGAAATAATAGAGGATATTCATAACAGAAGAGGTTTCGTTACAGGTCTTCCAACAGGTTTTATTGACCTGGATAAGATGACAACGGGTCTTCACCCCTCAGATTTTGTAATTATTGCTTCAAGACCTTCTATGGGAAAAACTGCTCTTGCCTGTAATATTGCTTTGAATTTGAATGCAGGAGAAAATAAGACACCAATCCTTATTTTTAGTCTTGAAATGAGTAAGGAACAACTTGTTCAGAGAATGATGTGCTGTGAGGCAAAAATTAATCTTATGAGATTGAGACAAGGAATGCTTTCAGATAAAGATATTGGAGAACTACTTGTCGTAGCAGGTCGTCTTGATAAAATGCCCATTTTCATAGATGATACTCCATCTCTTAATGTGTTTGAATTGAGAGCAAGAGCAAGGAGAATTAAAGCAAAAGAAGATATACAGTTGATAATAATTGATTATCTTCAATTGATGAAAGGGAGGAGAAAGGCTGAAAATAGACAGCAGGAAATAAGTGAAATATCAGCATCTCTTAAATCTCTTGCAAAAGAACTTGGAATTCCTGTTATTGCTCTTTCTCAGTTAAGCAGGGCAACAGAACAGAGAGAGCATAAGAGACCACAACTTTCAGACTTAAGAGAAAGTGGTTCAATTGAGCAGGATGCAGACCTTGTTCTTTTGCTTTATAGAGAAGAAGTGTATGAGCCAACTGAAGAAAATGAAGGAATAGCAGAAATAATAATTGCGAAACAGAGAAATGGACCTACAGGAACAGTTAAACTTGCTTTTCTTAAAGAATTCACGAGATTTGAAAACCTTGCTATAAGGGAATTGGAATGAGGAAATTTATTGAGAATATTGGAAGAAAGTTTCTTTTCCCCGTTTATTACTTTGGCTCAATAACTCTTCTAATTCTCAATTCTTTCAAAAAAATTTTCACAGAGAAAAAAAGAGAAAATGTTTTAAAGCACATTGACGAAATTGGTGTAAACTCTTTCCCTCTTGTAGGAACCATAGCCCTTTTTACTGGAATGGTTCTTGTCATGGAGACAGCCCATACCCTGAAAAAGTTTGGTGCAGAAATTTATGCTGGAGGACTGGTAAGTATTTCAATGATAAGGGAACTTGGTCCTGTGATAGTTGCTCTCATTCTTGCTGGAAGGGTTGGTGCTTCTATTGCAGCTGAAATTGGAATGATGAAAATTACTGAACAGATAGATGCTCTTACAGTTATGGGAGTTGACCCTGTTGCATATCTTGTTTCTCCGAGAGTTCTTGCAGGTATAATTTCTCTTCCCGGTCTTTTCATATTGAGTTTTTTCGTTGCAATAATTGGTGGATTTTTTGTAGGTGTTTTTATGGTTGGAATATCCTCCGGTCAGTTTCTTTATCAGAGTTTCAGATTTATTTCAGTGAAAGATTTTATAGTGGGACTTATTAAAGTGATAACTTTTGCAGTACTCGTTATAAATACTTCCTGTTATGAAGGTTTAAGAGCACATGGTGGAGCCGAGGGAGTGGGGAAGGCAGCCACTTCTGCTGTTGTAATTTCTTTCTTTTTCGTAATTTTTTCAAACTTAATCCTTACAGGAATTTTTTACTTTATTTAAAAAATGGAAGAAATAATAAAAGTTGAAAATTTGAAAGTGGATTTTGAAGGAAAAAGGGTTCTTGATGGAGTAAATATAGGAATAAATGAGGGAGAATCAATTGTTATTGTTGGCTCTTCTGGGTGCGGTAAAACAGTTCTTTTGAAAACAATTCTTGGACTTATTCAGCCAGTTGAAGGAGAAATTTATATATTCGGGAAAAATATTCTGAAAATTCCTGAAGAAGAAGTTTTGAAGATAAGGAAAGAAATTGGAATGGTTTTTCAGAATTCTGCTCTTTTTGATTCAATGAATGTATGGCAGAACGTTGGATTTTATTATCTCTACCACACGGAAATGAAGGAAGAAAAAATAAAGGAAAAAGTGAGAAAGGTTTTGAAAGATGTGGAACTTGAAAATGTAGAAGAACTTATGCCAGAACAGTTAAGTGGTGGAATGAAAAAGAGAGTTTCAATTGCACGCGCTTTAATATCAGAACCTAAAATTTTATTTTATGACGAACCGACAACAGGTTTAGACCCAATCACAAGTGAAAGTATAACAAAATTGATGAAGGATATACACAGAAAATTCAAGACAACAACGATTACAGTTACCCATGATGTAAAACTTGCTTCTGTTATTTCAGACAGAATTGCCTTACTTGAAAATGGAAAAATTGCTGAAATAGGAACTTTTGAAGAGTTGAGGAGAAAATCAACAAATCCACTTATAAGGAGTTTTGTTGAGATGGGAGGATAAAATGAATAAGGAAAAAGCCTCTCTTGAATTTCGTGTCGGGATTTTTGTCCTTTTGGTAATCATTGGCGTTTTAATTTTCATATTTTCCCAGACACATTTCAGATGGAAAGGATATGAAATAGGTGTGAGTTTCAATTATATTGGTGGACTTGAAATAGGAAGTCCTGTAAGAGTGAGTGGGGTGAAAGTTGGGGAAGTTAAAAAAATTGAAATACTTTATGATGTTGTTCCAAAAGTTATTGTAAGATTGAAGTTGAAGCCAGATGTAAAAATAGGAAAACACAGCAGAATAACAATAAGAACACTTGGAATAATTGGAGAAAAATATGTTGAAATTACTCCCTCTTCTGAAAAAACCTATATAAGTCCTGGAGAGATAGTTGAAGGAGTTGACCCAATCTCCTATGAAAGACTTTTGAATATGGGACAGGAGATTATAGGAAAACTCAATGCGGTCGTTTCAGATATAAGAAAAATTACAGGTGAAAAAGATGTCCAGGCAAACATAAAGACAATTCTTAAATATTCAGCAGCGACAGTTAAAAAAGCGGATAGAGTTTTTGATAAAATTGAGAAACTCTCCAGCAATTTAGATGCAACAAATAGAAAAATTAATAAAGTGATTGACGAAAACAGACCAAAAATAAAAAAATTACTTGAAGATGTTGATTATGCAGTAGTTAAGGGAAGTGAAAGATTTGACAAACTTGGTGTTAAAACAGAAAAATTTCTTGATGAATTTTCCACCACTGCAATTCAATTTAGAGAAACTGCTGAAAGAATAAACAAATTCTTTGCAAAAATTGAGAAAGAAGGATTGTTTGCCAGATTGATGGAAGAGGAGAAACTTGTTGATGATATAAAAGAGGAGATAGCATTTCTTAAAGAAACAACTCTTCAATTTAAGGAAAGTGCAGAAGAATTTGCTAAATTGTGTAAAAGTTTAAATCTTATAACATCTGGAGTAAGTGAAGGAAAGGGAAGCATAGGGCAATTTCTTACAAGTGATGAAATTTACAATGAAGTCCTTGAATTCATAAAAGATATAAAAGCACATCCATGGAAATTGTTTATAAGAAGAAGATGAAAAAAGAAAAAGATATTTTTGTATGTTCTGAATGTGGATATCAATCAGTAAGATGGCTTGGTAAATGTCCAAATTGTGGTCAGTGGAATACATTTATTGAAGAAGTAATAACGAGAAAAAAGGGGAAAACTGAAAAAATAACAAAACCATCAAAAATAACTGAGATAAAAGTAGAAAAATTTCCAAGGTTAAAAACAAAAATAGGAGAGTTTGACAGAGTTGTTGGTGGAGGAATAGTTTATGGAAGTCTGGGATTACTTGCAGGCCATCCAGGAATAGGAAAATCCACATTGCTTTTAACCATTGCCGGAAAAATTGCTGAAGAAGGTGTGAAGGTTCTTTATGTAAGTGCAGAAGAATCTCCAAATCAGGTTAAAATGAGAGCGGATAGATTGAAGGTAATGTCAGAAAATATTTACATTCTTTCAACAACAGATATGGTTTCAATAAAAAATTCTCTTGAAGAAATAAAACCCGAATTTGTAGTTATAGATTCAATCCAGACAGTTTTCGACCCTGAAATTCCAACAACTCCCGGTTCAGTAACCCAGGTAAGAGAAAATTCCAACTTTTTTCTTCAGTATTCAAAGGAAAAAGGATGTTCAATTTTCCTTGTAGGACATATTACAAAAGAAGGAGCAATAGCAGGACCAAAAGTTCTTGAACACATTGTTGATGTTGTACTTTACTTTGAAGGAGAAGCAAACTCAAATTTGAGAATTTTAAGAAGCATAAAAAACAGATTTGGTCCTACAACAGAAATAGGTGTTTTTTCCATGGAAGAATATGGACTTA
>JAGHCG010000036.1 GCA_021160565.1 bacterium
GATTATTATAATTCAGAACAGGAAAATTTAAAATATCTGTTAAGAAAGTTGATATTGGAGAGAATTTAATATAAAATAGTTGAATTAACAGGGGAGGAGAAAATGAATATAGTTCTTATTATTTTTGACTCGTTAAGGAAGGATTGTGTGGGGTGTTATAAGGAAAATCCGCCCTGGGGTAAAGTTTTAACTCCAAATTTTGACAGATTTGCTGAAAATTCACTTATTATGGATAGGGTTTTTCCAGAAACACTGCCAACTTTACCTATGAGAAGAGCAATTTATACAGGAAAGAGAGTTTATCCTTTCATAAATGCCGATTTCAGATTGAGAGGAGATTTTATTGGAGCGTTTGGATGGGGACCTATTCCAGAAGATATAGACACAATTTCTGAGATTTTACAGGAGAATGGATATAGAACATGTCTTATATCAAGTGTTTATCATCAATTCAAGCCATCAAAAAATTACTGGAGAGGTTTTGACCAGTGGACATTTATAAGAGGTAAGGAAAATGACCCTTACAAAAGCGGTCCTGAAGTATCACAGGAAGTGATTGATTATTATCTTCCTGAGGAGATGCAAACGCCAGGAATGATAAAACTTCTTAAAAAAGTTCTTGCAAACTCTCAAAACTGGAAATATGAAGAAGATTATCCTGTTGCTCAGGTTTTTATTGAGGCAACAAAATGGCTGGAAGAAAATGCAGATGCTGATAAATTTTTCCTTTTAATTGAAAGTTTTGACCCTCATGAACCATGGCAGGTCCCTGCTCATTACAGAAAAATCTATGATAAAAGTGATGCCCATGAACAGATACTTTCAGGATATAAAGATACTTCAAAACTACCCCCAGAGATTTTAAAAAGAACTCAGGCAAATTACAGCGGTCTTACAACAATGTGTGATAAATGGTTTGGATATTTCTATGAAAAACTTGAAAATATGGGACTTGTTGAAGATACTCTTATTATTCTTACCAGTGACCATGGCCATTCAATAGGAGATAAAAATTTTATGGGGAAAAGAGGTTATCCTTCAACAAGAGAAGTTTTTGATATTCCTCTTATGATAAAAGACCCGAAAGGAGAAGGAAAGGGAAAGAGAAGTAATATTTTAATTCAGCACCATGACATTACTGCTTTAATTTTGAGATTTGCACAGATAAAACTGGAAAAAGAGATAGATGGAATTGATTTCTGGGAAAATGCACTTGAAGAAAAACCTATTAGAGATTATGTTGTGTGTGCCTGGGGACCTGCTATAACTGTAATTGATGATAACTGGTGGTTTAACTGTCTGATTGATGGAAAAGGTCCTTTCCTTTATAATTTAAAAGAAGACCCACTTCTTACAAAAAATGTTGCTGTTGAAAATAAAGAAGTATGTGATTTTCTCTATTCAAAAGCAATAAAAGAAGCAGGTGGAAAAGAGAAAATACCGGAAGTTTTAATGAAGGCAGCATATCAGCAGGAAACATTTCCTGGATGTAGTCCTGTTGCAGCAAGAGAAATTTCTGAATAAGAGGTATAATATCAAAAAGGAGAAAAATGGTAAGAGTGAGATTTGCTCCAAGTCCAACGGGGTATTTGCATATAGGAAATGCAAGGACAGCTTTATTCAATTATCTTTTTGCAAGAAAAAATAATGGAAAATTTATTTTGAGGATAGAAGATACAGATAAAGAAAGGTCAAAAAAGGAGTATGAAGAAGCACTTATAGTTGATTTGAAATGGCTTGGAATTGAGTGGGATGAGGGACCAGATATAGGTGGAGAATATGGACCTTACAGACAATCTGAAAGAATAGAGATTTATAGAGAGTTTGCTGATAAACTTTTAAAAGAAGGGAAAGCATATAAATGTTATTGTACAAAAGAAGAACTTGAAGAGAGAAACAGGAAAGCGATTGAGGAAGGAAAATCTCCTGGGTATGATAACAGATGCAGGAATTTAACAGAAGAAGATATTAAAAAATTTGAAAGAGAAGGGAGGAAGCCAGTTTTAAGATTGAGAGTTCCTGAAAAAATAATAAAAGTGAATGACCTTATAAGAGGAGAGGTTGTTTTTGACAGTAAAGTTATTCCTGATTTTGTGATAATGAAATCTGACTGGACACCAACTTTTAATTTTGCTGTGGTTGTTGATGATTATCTCATGAAAATAACCCATGTGATAAGAGGAGAAGACCATCTTTCAAATACTCCAAAGCATATTCTCCTTTTTGAAGCAATAGGAGCACCAATTCCACAGTTTGCTCATATGTCAATGACTCTCGGACCTGATAGAACAAGATTAAGTAAAAGACATGGAGCAACTTCTGTTATGGCATACAGAGAGGATGGATATTTACCAGAAGCGTTTTTTAATTATATAGCACTACTTGGATGGGGAACAACTGAAAGCAGAGAGATATTTACAAAGGAAGAGTTGATACAGGAATTTTCTATTGAAAGATGTAATAAAGCATCTGCTATATTTGACCCTGAAAAACTCCTATGGATGAATGGTTATTATATAAGGAAAACCCCTATTTCACGACTTGTTGAACTTTCTCTCCCTTTTCTCAAAAAAGCAGCTCTTGTTGAGGAAAATCCAGATGAGGAGAAAATTAAATATCTTGAAAAGGTGATAATTCTTGAACAGGAAAGGATTAAAAAATTGAGTGAAGTTCCTGAATTGATTGAGTTTTTCTTAAAAGAACCTGTTTATGAAGAAAATGCAGTGAAAAAATATCTTGATGAAAAAGGAAAGAAAATTCTTTCAGAAGTTTATCCTGTAATTGAAAAAATTGAAGATTTTTCAAGAGAAAAAATTGAAGAAGTTATAAGGAGATTTTGTGAAGAGAAAGGATATAAAACTTCCCATGTTTTTCATCCAATAAGAGTTGCAGTAAGTGGAAGGACTAAAGGACCTGGGCTTTTTGAGATGATGGAGGTTATTGGAAAAGAAAGGGTTTTGAAAAGAATAGAAAATGTAATCAGGGGGAGGGAAGAATGATTACAGAGGAAAAAAGAGAAGAATTGAAAAGAAAATCAAAAGAATTACTTGATAAAGCAGGTATTGTTATAACTGATGAGGAATACAGAAATATGGAAGTGGTTGAACTGAATCTTGGAATCCCTGAAAAAATTGGTCTTCAGATAATAGTTTATGTGAATAATGAAAGATACTGTGCAAAGGAATTAATTCTTTTACCGAGGCAAACATGTCCCCAGCATAAACATCCACCAATATCAGAAAAAAATCCAGGCAAGCAGGAAACTTTCAGATGTAGATGGGGAGAAGTTTATCTTTATGTTCCTGGAGAACCTGTTGAAAATCCAAAAGCAAAACTTGAAGATAGAAAGGAATATTTTACTGTATGGCATGAAATTGTATTGAAACCTGGAGACCAGTTTACAATTCCACCTGACACATGGCACTGGTTTCAGGCAGGAGATAAGGGAGCAATAGTTTCTGAATTTTCTTCTCAGAGTATTGATGAAAAGGATGTTTTTACAGACCCTGATATTGTTAGAGTACCTGAAAAATAAAAATGGTTTTTTATAATACC
>JAGHCG010000073.1 GCA_021160565.1 bacterium
ACAGGATATAAAAAGGGGTATGGACATAGAGATAGATTGATGGTTTTAAAGGTAGAAAATATAGTTAAAAAGTGAAAAAGATTAAAGAAGTAACTACTCAGAGTTTTGCTGGGAAAAGAGCAATCCTTGTATGTTTTAAAGAAAAAAGTTTGAGGGAAACTGAAGAAAATGTAAAAGAACTTGAATTGTTAACACTCACCTTACGATTGAAGATAATAAAAAAATTTATTTTTCCTCTCAATACTATTCATCCATCTACCTTCATTGGTAAAGGGAAAGTTACGGTTTTAAAAGAATTTATTGAAAAGGAAAAAATTTTTGTAATGATTTTTGAGAAGGATTTAACTCCAATTCAGCAGAGAAATCTTGAAGAAATTCTGAAAGTTAGAGTAATTGACAGAACAGGTCTCATTCTTCATATTTTTGGTGAACATGCAAAATCAAAAGAAGGAAAAATTCAGGTTGAACTTGCCCATCTTTCTTATTTACTTCCACGGTTAACAGGATATGGAATATCCCTTTCAAGACTTGGTGGTGGACTTGGAACAAGAGGACCAGGAGAAATGAAACTTGAAGTTTACAGAAGAAGAATAAAAGAAAGAATACATAAGTTAAAGCAAAAAATAAAAGAAATAGAAAAGCATAGAGAACTTATCAGGTCTTCAAGAAGAAGAAAAAATTTCCCATTTGTTTCTCTTCTTGGATATACCAATGTTGGAAAAAGCAGTTTGTTAAATAAAATGAGTTCTGCAAAACTTTATGTTGCGGATAAATTATTTTCAACTCTTGACCCTGCAACAAGGGCTGTATATCTTGGAGATGATAAAATATGCCTTGTAAGTGATACAGTTGGACTTCTTCAAAATATCCCACATCATCTTATTGAAGCATTTAAATCCACCCTTGAAGAAACTACCTATGCCGATTTAATTCTATGTGTTTATGATGCTTCTTCATCCAATCTGGAAAAACAAAAAGCAACAGTTTTAGAAGTCCTTGAAATACTGGGAATTGAAAACAAACCCTGTCTTACTGTTTTCAATAAAATAGACCTTTTATCTCCAGAAGAAATAAACATTTTGAAGGGGAAATATCCAGAGGGTATTTTTGTTTCAGCAATAACAGGTGAAGGAATTGAGGAATTAAAAAATAGTATAAAGGAGATACTTTATGGAGTTGAAGTTAAACCATAAAGATGAGAAAAAAGTAGATGAAATAATTGAATTGATTGAGAAAAATAAAAAGTTTATTATAACCACTCATCAAAATCCTGATGGCGATGCAATAAGCAGTGAACTGGCTATTTATACATTGCTTAAAAGGATAGGGAAAGAGGCAGAAATTATTAATGAAAGCGAAGTTCCTAAAATTTATAAGTTTCTCCCGGATGTAAAAAAAGTGAAGGTGTATAAAAGTAATAGAAAAAAGTTTGATGTGGGAGTAATTCTGGATTGTGGTTCTATTGAAAGAATTGGTAAGGTAAGAAAGTGCTTTGAGAAAACTTCAAAAATAATAAATATTGACCATCATCTTACAAATGCGAAATTTGGAGATGTTAACTGGGTGAATCCTTCCTTTTCTTCCTGTGGAGAAATGGTATATTTTATTTTTGAAAGATTATCCAGAATTACAAAAAAAGAAGCCACTTATCTCTATACAGCAATTCTTACTGATACCTGCGGTTTTATTCACCATCTTACTCCCTATACTATGGAAATAGCAAAAAGGTTAATTGAGAAAGGAGCAGAACCAGAAAAGATTGCAAGAAAAGTTTACCTTGAAAAACCATTAAAGTCAGTCAGGTTATTTATTTTATCTCTTAACAGTTTAAAATTTGATAGAAAGAATAAAGTTTGCTGGAGTAAAGTTACAGAAGAAATGTACAGGAAAACAGGAACAGGTGAAGAAGATACAGAAGGATTTGTTGATTTTCTTACAACAATAAAGGAAGCAGAAATCACTTTTCTTATTAAGGAAAAGAATAATGGAGTAAAAGTTAGTTTCAGAAGTAAAGGGAAATTTGATGTTGAAGAACTTGCAAGAAAATTTGGAGGAGGAGGGCATAAAGAAGCATCAGGATGTTTTTTTGAAAATGAAAGTATAGAGGAGGTAGAAAAGAAAGTAATTCAGGAGATAAGTAAAAGATGGAAGGAATATTGAACATAAATAAACCAGAGGGATTTACTTCCTATGATGTGATAAGGGTTATAAAGAAGAATTTTGATTTAAAAGGAAAGAAGATAGGACATGCAGGAACACTTGACCCTCTTGCAGAAGGAGTGCTGATAATATGTATCGGGAAAGCAACGAAACTTTCTGGAAAATTTATGGAATTTGAGAAAGAGTATATTGCAGAATTATTGCTCGGGATAAAAACAGATACAGATGATATTGAGGGAGAAGTTATAGAAAAAAAGGAAGTGAATGTTAATGAGGAAGAAGTGGTAGAGCTTATAAAAAGTTTTGAAGGTGAAATAGAGCAAATTCCTCCAATTGTTTCAGCAATAAAACATAAAGGAAAACCTCTTTATAAACTTTACAGAAAAGGAATAATTGTCACTCCTCCACCAAGGAAAGTTTTTATAAAAAAAATAGATATTTTAAAAATTGCTCTCCCATATGTTGAATTCAGAATTATATGTTCAAAAGGAACCTATGTAAGAGCATTATGCAGAGACATAGGAGAAAAACTCGGTACTGGTGGGCTTCAGAGTAAATTAAAAAGAGTAAGAGTTGGTCCCTTTAAAATAGAGGATAGTTTAACTCTTGATGAATTAAAAAAGAAAGGGCTTGAAAATTCTATTATTCCTTTGAAAGAAATTGAGAGGATACTGAAAAATGGAAAGTCTTAAAATAAGTGTGGCAGGAATAAGAGGTAAGTATCCTTTTCCTCTCTCTCCTGAAATTGCTTATAAATTTGTTCTTTCATTTGCAAAACTGGTAAAGGAAAAGAAAATTTTTGTCTGTACAGATACAAGAATTTCCAGAGAGGTTTTAAAACATTCCACTATTTCTGCTCTTCTTTTTGCTGGAAAAAATGTTGTGGATATGGGTATATCTCCAACTCCAACAGCAGAATATATTGTGGAAAAAACAGAAAATTCAGCAGGAGTAATAATTACAGCGAGCCACAATCCCTTTCAGTATAATGGAATTAAATTTTTATCAGGGAAAGGGACTTTTTTGAACGAAAGAGAAGGTAAAAAACTTCTTGAAATTTATAACAAAAATTCTTTTTTTAAATTTAAAAAAACACCGGGTGATTTTATAAGAGAAAATTACATTGAGAACCATTTTTCAGAAATATATAGAAAAGTCAACATAGAGGTTATTAAAAAAAGAAAATTTAAAATTGTGGTTGACCCATGTCAGGGAGTGGGAGCAGTTTACACAAAAAAATTTCTTGAAAATCTTGGATGTGAGGTTTTTCTGATAAATACAGAACCTCTTGGATATTTTTCTCATAATCCAGAGCCAGTTCCTTCCAGTTTAACTCAACTGTGTGAGGAAGTGAAAAGAAGAAAAGCAGACATTGGTTTTGCTCAGGACCCTGATTGTGATAGATTATCTGTTGTAAGTGAAAATGGAAAAGCAATTGGAGAGGAATATACCCTTATTTTCTGCCTTGAAAATATCCTTGAAAAGAAAAAAGGAAGTGTGGTTGTTAATTTATCCACAACTTCTCTTGTGGACTTTGTTGCTGGAAAGTATGAAGTTAAAGTTTACAGAACAAAAATTGGGGAAGTAAATGTTGTGGAGAAAATGAAGAGAGTAAAAGCAGTAATTGGTGGAGAGGGAAATGGTGGTGTTATCTGGCCAGAAGTTCACTATGGAAGGGATAGTTTTGTTGGGATGGCTTTAATCCTTGAATATATCGCTGAGAAAGGGAAAAGAGTAAGTGAAATTTATAATTCATTACCGCGATTTTATATGGTTAAAAAAAAGATGGAACTGGATGAAAAGAAAATAAAAAAAGTGATGGAAAAATTAAAAAAATACTACGAAGGAAAAGAAAAGATAAATTTTGAGGATGGTTTAAAAATATTGAGAAAAGATGGATGGATACATATAAGACCTTCTGGAACTGAACCTGTTTTAAGGATTATAATTGAAGCAAAAACTCCTCAAAAAATAAACCAGTATTTTGAAGAAGTGAAAGATTTAATTTTTTAATCTTTATAGAAATTTTCTATTTGCTGAATTGCTTCTTCAGGTTCATCAACAACTGAAAAAATCATTAAATCCTGCTCATCAATATAATTCCTTTTAAGAAGAGTTTTTTTCATCCAGTCAATAAATCCTTTCCAGTAACTTCTATCCACCAGAACCACAGGGAATTTATGTATTCTTTCAGTTTGAATGAGAGTTATTGCTTCTGTAAATTCATCAAGAGTTCCAAATCCACCAGGAAAGATTATGAAACCTTTTGTGTATTTCACAAACATAACCTTTCTTGTGAAAAAATATCTGAAGGAAATTAGTGTCTTTATATATGGATTTGGCTTCTGTTCCTTTGGAAGTTCAATATTCAATCCAATAGAGTTCCCTCCTGCCTGTGTTGCTCCTCTGTTTGCTGCTTCCATAATTCCCGGTCCACCACCTGTAATAACAGTATATCCTTTTCTGGCAAGGAGTTTACCAGTTTTAACTGCTTTTCTGTACCATTCATCGTTTCTTTTAACTCTTGCAGAACCCCATACAGTGACAGCTTTTTCTATTTTCCCAAGGATTTCAAAGCCATCAACAAATTCAGCCATTATTCTGAAAACTCTCCATGCTTCCTCTGTGTAAATATTATCTTCGTTCATAAATCCTTCCTCCTTTAAGTATGCTGGTTCAGTTTTCTTTTACTTCTTCAACAATCAGAATTAAATTTTTTATTTCAACAACTTTTACTCTCTTTCCCTTCGGTATTTCTCCTGATTTACTTCTCGCTTTCCAGTATTCTCCATGTATGAATACCGTTCCTTCTGGAGATAAATCTGAAACTGTTTTTCCTTCTTCTCCAATAAGCCCCTCCTTTCCTGTAGTTACTTTTCTTCTTCTGGTTCTCCAGGCAAACCATATTACAAACCAGATAAAAAGAAAAGTTATTGCAGTTGCTGATAATATAAGAGATGTAGAAACTTTTAAAGGAGAGGAGGGTTTAAATAACATAAAAGAACCGAGAAGAAGAGTTATTATTCCGGAAGTGATGAAAATCCCGAATGTTGGAGTTAACGCTTCAATTATGAAAAATATGAAACTTACAATTATGAGAATTAAACCTGCCATAT
>JAGHCG010000103.1 GCA_021160565.1 bacterium
TAATAAAAGAGTAGTGGATTTAAAATTTGAAGAAGGAGTAGAAAAAGGATATTACTACGTGCGAATTGAAAGAGAAGACACAGAAATTGCCTGGTCTTCTCCCCTCTTCTTCCTATAACCCCTTTCAAAAACCCTGTCTCTGCAAGACCTGGAACCTGATGAAATTAGAAATGCGTGAAAAAGGCTAAATAATGTGAAATCGCTTGTCAGACAATGCTTTCAGATGCGGAGGTTTAGCCTCGAGGGTATGGGGGGGTTAGGAGAGTTTGTGGATGTCTGAGAGGGTATCAACACATGGAGAGTCTTCTTTTATTATTGCAACTTTTATTTTATAACCATTTTCTATTATTCTTAACTGTTCAAGTTTTTCTATCTTTTCAAGGAAAGAAGTCTCCATTTCTGCAAATTTTTCAAGAAATTTTTTTCTGAAGAGGTAAACTCCAATATGTTTGTAAAATATAACTTTTTTCTGATAGGATAATCTGTCTTCTGAAAAGTATATTCTGGGAAAGGGTATGAGAGAACGGGAAAAATAAAGAGCAAAATTATCATTATCAATAACCACCTTAACAATATTTGGGTCATAAAGTTCCTCTTTTTTTCTTATTTTTGTCGCAGAGGTGGTAATAAGTAATTTTTTATCATCAAACATCATTTTGAGAGGTTTTTCAACTGCTGATTTTGGAAGGAAAGGTTCATCTGCCTGAATATTCACAATTATTGAAGCATCTATTTTTCTTGATGCCTCTGCAACTCTATCACTTCCACTTCTGCATTTGTCTGATGTAAGGATTGTCTTGGCTTTGAACTTTTCTGCTTCTTCTATAATTTCTTCACTGTCTGTTGCTATGTAAATGTCTGAAAATTCTTTTATGAGTTTTGCTCTTTCATAAACTCTCTGAAGTATGGTTTTTCCTTTTATTTTATATAGAACTTTGCCGGGTAATCTTTCAGAACCATACCTTGCAGGAATTATACATACAACTTTTTCTCTCATTTTATCTTTTCAATATATCCGTATTTTAAGTTTTTTTCAAAAAATTTTTTGACCTCATCCTGTTTTACAGTGGCAGTTCCAAGTTTTCCAACAACAATTCCAGCAGCAATATTTGAAATGATTGAAGAAACAAGTATATCAGCTCCTGCTGAAAGACAGAGGGTAAGTATTCCAATTACTGTATCTCCTGCTCCTGTAACATCATAAACTTCTTTTGCAACTGATGGAATATGGTAAATATTTTTTTCAAAAACAATCATTCCTTCTTTGCCAATTGTAATTATAAGATAATCAGGAGAAAGTTTATTTTTTATTTTTATCCCTGTATCAATCAATTCGGTTAAATTTTCTGCTTTTTTGTGAACTGCTTCTGAGGCTTCAAATCTGTTTGGGGTAAGACAGGTGAATTTTTTGTAATAGGAGAAGTGTTCAACTTTCGGGTCAATTGTGGTAATTTTTCCATATTTTTCTTTCAGTTTTCTCAATTCTTTTATTATTCCCTCTGTTATCATCCCTTTCCCGTAGTCAGAAATTATCACTCCATCAACTTTATTTATTTTCTCTTTTATAATTTCTTTTATCATACCTGCTTCTCTGAAATTCAATTTTTCTCTTTTTTCTCTGTCAATTCTTACAAGTTGCTGGGTTCTTGCTATAATTCTTGTTTTTGTTATTGTTGGAGTATCTCTCTCAAGAAGAAAGTATTCAATTCCTCTTTCAGAAAGCATTTTTTTCAGAATTTTCCCGTTTTCATCTTTTCCTGTGGCAGAAATGAGAAACACATCTGCTCCAAATTCTTTTATGTTTAAGGAAACATTACCTGCTCCACCAAGGGAAAGGTCTTCTTTTATAACTTCAACAATAGGAACAGGTGCTTCTGGAGAAATTCTTGAAACATCTCCCCATATAAATTTATCAAGGATTAGGTCTCCAACAACAAGTATTTTCTTTCTTTTTATTTCTTTGAGAATTTCCTTTAACTTTTTCCTGTCAATAATTTCTGAGAAAGTTTTCTTTTCCATTGTTAAATCCAGAAGATTACATTTTCCTGTTTTCCTGTAAATAGGTCTATTATAAACCATATCCCTGCACAGGTATAGAGACCAAGAGGAAGGCCAAGGAAAAAGTATTTCAGTTTCTCATAAATCTGGGCTCCACCATATCTCAAGATGAGTTTTTTTACAAGCCATACAATGAAGATTGAGAACCATAACTGGTCCATAAGCCAGACAGGTGCTATTACAAAACCAATTGGATGAAATGGCCACCAGAGAAATTGCTGTCTCATGAATAAAATCCCACCCATAAGGAAAAATCCTATTGCTCTGCATAGCCATCCAATACCATTTGGAGACGAGTGAAGTTTTATCATTTCAGCAATATATTTATAAGGTCTCTGAGGACCACCTATAAAATACCAGCTATTGAGATTTATCCCACCGTATTTATATGCAAGTTTAAGTTCAATGAATATTGTACTTATTATATTGATAACAATTGCTCCCATTATTGCCCAGAAAAGTATTCTTTTATTCCCTTTTGCTTCCTCTCCTATTTTCAACCCCATGGAAGAAGATGCAAGGGGGAAAGTTCTCAAATCAGCAGCATATACATACGTCAATCCAAGTGCTACAAGTGTGAGAGGTGTTAAATTCTTTGAACCAAAAGCAGAAATTATCTGGGAAGAGGCTATTGTTGTTGCAACAAGAGTAGGAATTCCACCCTCACATACAACTCTTGTAAGAACTATCCAGATGATAAAGGCAAATATCAGGAAGAGCAATGCTATGTACCAGGCCATCCCTGAAATTGTAAGCCAACCCGTGAGAAAAAGAGAGCCAAAAACAAGACCCCAGAAAGCAGATTTATATGAGAGAATTTCTTTATTATCATCGACCTTTTCTCCGGTTGCTCCTCTCCATACTTCTTTTAAATGACCTCTTGATATCCATAAACTGTAAAGAACCATTGCTACCATTGCTCCCATTCCAATATGGCTGAAAATAGGCTCCCCTGCACACCCATAAGTACCAACATTTTCAGTGCTTGAAATTCCCATAATATTGAAAGTTCCTCTTATAATTTTAAAAAGTAAATTGAAAAACCATAGAGAAAAGGAGACATCAAGATTTACAAAGTATACAAAACCTATTACAGGAAAACTAATTCTGAAAATAAGATTTGTTGTTCTTCTGAAAATTGGAATTGAATGGACCAGTTTTACAGCAGGTATAGCTTCAAAATAATTGTGGAAAGCGTTTATTGTTCCGATTATAAATGCAATTGAAAAGCCAAGCCACATAAGAGGATTTTTGAAAAAACACGGCAGAAATCCCTTTCCATCTTCCTTTACCATTTCTCTGGGTAGAATTGTAAGAGGATAAACAAGTTTTTCTTTCTCCATCCACTGTTTTCTCAAAATTGAAGATATACATACCATTACAAAATAAAGAATAAAAATAAAAGGAAGCCATACACTTAAAGGTTTTATCCATGCACTCCAGGGGATTGGTTCTCCTTTTGGCAATCCTTCAAAAAAGTAAGTTACTGCTTTTTTATCTGTTACTATGAGGAATTTTTTAAGATGAGGGATTATCAATTTATCCCACTGATTTTCAGCAGTTGAATAGTAAAGGGGTGCAGAAATTATGGGTAAAATCTGACTCCCAAATCCCATTTCAGTTACAGAGGAAGCAACAAGCATCATTATATAAACAAGGAGAAGTTCACCGGGTGAAAAAGCAATTTTAGGATTTATTCTTTTCAGAAGAGTATTGATAATAAAAACAAGGAAGAAAAATATAAAGATTGCTCCTGCTGGCATATGGTCTATAGCCATATAGGAGCCATGAACTATGTCTATTGAGTAGTGGTCAATAATAGCAACAAGGATTGAAAGAAGCAGACCAGAAATAAATGCTCTTGTTGTAAAAAATTTGTTCACTTTCTTCTCCCATTTAAAGCAAATTCAATAGCAGAGGCGACTTCAAAAATTCTCTCTTCTTTAAAATGGGGTGCTATAATTTGAATTCCAACAGGTAAATTTGAGGAAGAAAAACCACCTGGAATACTTATTGAGGGAAGACCTGCAAGGTTTACATTTACTGTGAAAATGTCTGATAAATACATGGCAAGAGGGTCTTTTTTCTTTTCCCCAAGTTTAAATGGTAATTCAGGAGTTGTTGGAGTCAGGATAACATCCACTTTTTCAAATGCATCCAGAAAATCCTTTTTTATTAGAGTTCTGACCTTCTGCCCTTTTAGATAATATGCTTCGTAATAACCGGCAGAAAGAACATAAGTTCCAAGTATTATCCTTCTTTTTACCTCTTCTCCAAATCCCTCCCCCCTTGTTTTCATATACATTTCCATAAGATTTCTGTAATTTTCTGTTCTGTATCCATATTTAACTCCATCAAATCTTGCCAGATTTGAACTTGCTTCTGCTGTTGCTATTATATAGTAAGAGGCGATACCGTATTGAGTATGAGGTAAAGAAATTTTTTCTATTTTCCCACCAATCTTTTCAACAATCTTAATAACATTTTCAACCTTTTCTTTGACTTCCTTTTCAATTCCAGAAATGAAATATTCCTCAGGTATACCAACTCTTATTCCATTTAACTCTTCTCTCATAAACTCTGTATAATCCGGAACTTCAAGATTTACAGAAGTTGAATCCATTTCATCTTTCCCGGAAATTATATTCATAAGAATTGCACAATCCCTTACACTTTTTGTTATTGGTCCTATCTGGTCAAGAGATGAAGCAAAGGCAATAAGACCATATCTTGATACCCGCCCATAAGTGGGTTTCATCCCTACAACTCCACAGAAAGCAGCAGGTTGTCTTATTGAACCGCCTGTATCAGAACCAAGAGAAGCAAAACATAAATCAGCAGAAGTGGCAGCAGCAGAACCACCAGAAGAACCACCGGGGACTCTTGTTTTATCAAAAGGATTTTTTGTTGGACCAAAAGCAGAGTTTTCTGTTGAAGAACCAAAGGCAAATTCATCCATATTTGTTTTTCCTATCATTATCGCTCCATTTTCTTTCAATTTTTTAACCGCTGTCGCATCATAAGGGGGGATGAAGTTATAAAGGATTTTTGAAGCACAGGTTGTCGGCATCCCAATCGTACACATATTATCCTTTATACTTATGGGAATCCCTTCAAGTTCTTTTAATTCTTCACCTTTTGCTATTTTTTCATCAACTTTTTTTGCCTCTTCAACTGCTTTTTCATTGACAAAAAGGTAGGAATGAATTTCTTTATCTTCTGAATTTATTTTTTCTAAAAGAGAGGAAACAACTTCAACACAGGATATTTCTTTCTTCTTTAAAAGTTCTCTCAACTCCCACAGAGTTAATTTCAAAATATCCATGGAAAACCAAAACTCCTTTTAAATATATTTTCTCGGGTCTGTTATTTTCCCCTCTATTACACTTGCTGCAACTGTTGCAGGAGAAGCAAGATAAATAAAAGCATTCTGATTTCCCATTCTTCCTTTAAAATTTCTATTGGCAGTGGAAATTACATTTTCACCATCAGAGGGAATTCCCTGATGAGTTCCAACGCAGGGACCACATCCAGGATTTGTTATACATGCGCCTGCCTGTAGTAAAATTTCTATATAACCTTTTTTAAGGCATTCAAGATATATTCTTTTTGAACCGGGAGTGCAAATTAATCTCACACCTTTTTTAACCTTTTTCCCTTTAAGAATTTTTGCTGCTATTTTAAAATCTTCAACTCTTCCATTTGTACATGTTCCTATAAAACCCTGATGAATCTCTATTCCTTCCACCTCTTCAATATCACATACATTATCAACTGTATGGGGTTTTGCTATCTGGGGACTGAGATTTGATACATTTATCTCAACAGTTTTCTCATACTCTGCATCTTCATCAGGAAAAACTGGCTCACATTTTTCTACTCCATGATTTTTGAGGTACTCAATTGTTTTATCATCCGCTTCCATTATTCCACATTTTGCTCCAGTTTCTGTTGTCAGATTACAAATTGTAAACCTGCCATCCATGGAAAGAGAACTGATTGTTTCTCCAGTTATCTCTAAGGATTTATAAATCGCTCCCTTGGCAGTTAATTTTTTTACCATAAAAAGAGCCATATCCTTACTGTAAACTCCTTCTGGTAATTTCCCTTCAAATTTAATTCTTATTGTTTCAGGAACTCTGAACCACAAAATTCCTGTGTAAAGAGCTATTGCAAGGTCAGTTGAACCAACTCCAAATGAAGCAGCGTTTAAAGCACCATAAGTGGGAGTATGGCTATCTGCACCAATTACAAGGTCTCCGCATTTAACAAATCCATTTTCAGGAAGAAGTACATGGCATATCCCCTCTCCTATATCAAAAAGTTTTATATTATGCTTTCTTGCAAATTCTCTCATTAATTTATGAAGGGCAGAAACTCCCTGATTTGGACTTGGACTGTTATGGTCAATAATAAAAGATACTTTTGAGGAGTCAAAAACTTTTTCACCTGAAAGGTCATTGAAAGATTTTATAACAAGAGGGGCTGTACCATCCTGAGCCATAAGAAAAGTTGGCTTTGCAAGGACAATTTCTCCACTCCTTACATCTTTTCCAGAATGAAAAGAAAGGATTTTTTCAATGAGAGTTTTTCCCATCTTATTTTCCTGTATTTCAGGGTGTCATTGTCATAAGAAGTCTCACCTCTTCAGGATGCTTTGCTATGAAAATCAATTCGTCTTCTGTAAGGGGTTTTTGTTTATGAACATTTGCATATCTTGCAAGTTCAAGTATATACCTTGCTTCATTCTCATCTTTAAATTTCACTTCAAGTTTTCCATATACATTTCTCAATCCCTTTATTCCACTGTACTCTCCAAGTATTATCATTCTTCCTGTTTCAACAATTTCAGGTTCTCCTCTTCCCAATTCTTCAAAATCGTAAAGTTCATAGTTTCTTCTGTCTTTCAATGCTCCATCAACATGAATTCCTGAAGAATGAGCAAAAGCATTCTTCCCAACTCCAACCTGATTTATAGGGATTGGCACTCCAAAAGCATAAGAGGCATAATGGGAAATTTTCCAGGCCATTTTTAAATTTATCCTCTCATCAAGTTTATATTTACCAGAAAGGCCTGCTCCATATTTAATCGCAAGGATAACTGAAATGAGGTCAGCATTACCTGTTCTTTCTCCAAGTCCATTCACTGTTGTATTCACATAAGCATCAACTCCTGCATCAATTGCTGCCTTTGCTCCAGCAACAGAACAGGCAACTGCCATTCCAAGGTCATTATGGCAGTGAAGTTCAATTGGAATTTTTACCTTTTCTGCAAGTTTATATATTCTTTCATAAATCGTAAATGGTGTATCATAACCCAGAGTATCACAGTATCTTATTCTATCTGCTCCTGCTTCTTTGGCTGCAATTGAAAATTCAATAAGTTTATCAAGGTCTGTCCTTGAAGCATCCTCTGCATTCACTCCAACTGTTTCTGCTCCTTTCTTCTTTGCAAGTTTGACTGCTTCCACCATGGATTTCACAACATCCTTGAATTTCATTCTTCCCTGAAACTTTCCCATTATCATCTGTTCTGATGTTGATATTGAAAGATTTATATGTTTTAAATCAGGTACATTTTTAAATCCTTCCTCAACATCTTTTGTTATCGCTCTCATCCATCCAGAGAGTCTTATCGGATATAAAATTTTCTTTTTCGCCAAAATAAGATTTGCTTTAAGATAATTTATTTCATGTCTTGTTACAGGAAAACCCGCCTCACTCTGGAAAATCCCCATTTTATTGAGGTAATAATTAATCATCGTCTTTTCAAGTTTGGCAAGCCCAAGATGTGCTGTCTGAACTCCGTCTCTATTTGTAACATCAATAATATATATTTTGTTCATTTTAACCCTCTATTTTTAAAACTTTTGGCTTCTGGGCCTGATGAGGATGCTCAGGTCCTCTGTATACTTTCAATTTTTTTATCATTTTCCTTCCAAGTTTATTTTTTGGAAGCATTCCTTTAACTGCAAGTTCAATAACTTTTTCTGGTTTTCTGCTTAAAAGGGACATAAGAGTTTCTTCTTTCAAACCCCCAAGATATCCTGAATGCCTGTAATAAATTTTATCTGTTAGTTTTTTCCCTGTAACTTTTATTTTTTCTGCATTCACAACGATAACATAGTCACCCGTATCAATATTTGGAGTGTATGTTGGCTTATGTTTTCCCATCAAAATTTTCGCAATATTACTTGCAAGCCTTCCAAGTATCTGTCCTTCCGCATCAATCAAAAACCATTCCTTTTCCATTTTTTTAACTGTTTCAACCATTTTTTCCTCCACTGAAGAATTAATTTAAATAAGATTATACCCGAGAAACACCAGATAGTCAAAAATCCGAATTGAGACATAATAAATCTATACGAAATTATATCGTTGAGACAGGAAAAAATCTACCCGAAATAGGGCACCTTCAGGTAAGATAAAAGGAACTGGAGGTGCAAATGAAAAAGGAGATAAGTA
>JAGHCG010000229.1 GCA_021160565.1 bacterium
CACTTTATATAGATAAAATGTTATCATATTTAAAGGAGTGAGAAAATGTTTCTTCTGAAAGAGTTAAAAGAGAAAAGAATATTTTTTATCGGCTTTTTACTTTTAATCTTTTTTAGCAGAATAATTCCTGTTTTCTTTAAAAATACACCGAATTTTGAACCTGACCTTTATGTTGACATTATAGCAGTTTTAATTTTTATATTTATTCCTTTGGCATTTGGAGCAATTTCATTTTCAGAAGAAAATAAAGAAGTGGAAGAATTTGTTTTAAGTTTGCCTGTTAAACCATATTCTGTTTTCTGGAGTAAATTTTTCACCGGTTTTTCATTATCCTTTATTCTCACTTTAATTTTTTTCTTTTTACTTCTCACCTATACTTTTACAAGAATTGAAGATTCATTTATTACTTTCAAGATGTTATTTTTTAATCTCTTTTTTATGCCTGCTTTTATTTCCTCTCTATTATTCAGAAAATTTTTCCTATCTTTACTTCTTTCTCCTCTATTAATTTTGATTTTTATGTTTTCTTTCAATCTTCCTCTTTTTCCTTTTTTTATACTAATAAGTTCTTCCCTTAAAACTCTTATTTTTTTACTTTTCATTATTAATATTCTATTTCCACTTTCATATGGATTTTTCATATGGAAAAAAGGAGTTTTTGGAAGAGAAAATAAAGTTAAATCGTTTCTCAAAATTTCAATAATTGTTCTCCTAATTTCATATGGAACTTATAGTGTCTCGCTTTTTTACGTAGATAGAGAATTTCAAAAAACCATAAAATTTGCAGAAAAAAATAAGATACCCACATCTATTGAAGAGATTATTCCACCGCCAGTTCCTGAAAAAGAAAATGGGGCAACCTATCTTAATAAAGCATTCAAACTGATATCCAGACTTGAAAAGAAATATAAAGAAGAATGGAAATATATGCCATTTGAAGGAGATATGCCGCTTAAAAAACTTACTGAAAAACATATAAGAAAATGGGAGAAAATATTTGAAACCAGCGAATTTAAAGAATTTTTTTCTCTTGTTGAAAAAGGGATAGAAATGAAAAGATGCAGATTTGACATAGATTATAAAAAACCATTATTCACTCAACTTGAGCATCTTTACCTTATGCGAAAAATAGCAAGAATTCTATGTGCCAGAACCTATATTTACATTTTCCAGAAAAAACATCAGAAAGCATTCAACACATTAATGTATGCAATAAAACTTGGGGATTGTCTGGAAGAAGAGCCAATTCTTATTTCGTATCTGGTAAAAAATGCCATTGATTGTGTTACTATCAAAAGAATAGAAGATTTCTTAAATTCAGATTTTTACATTACCGAAGAAGAATGTAAAAGTTTGATTTCTTTAATTGAAGAGAAAGATACCTCAATAAAAAAAGCAATTGAAGGTGAATTTTTAGAGTTTTTTCAAAGGCATAAAAGTTCTGGATTTCTCTTTATGTATGCTACATATCATCCATTTCAAAAAGAGAAGATAAAAATAAATCCTGTTCAGGTAATACCTTTCAAAATTTATTTATTTTATTACTGGAAAATTATTGGTTTATATGACCTCTCTTTCTCTTTAAAAAATTTAATTACTACAATGGGAAGGGTTGAAAAACCATATTACATAGGTAAAAGAGAAGAGTGGGAGAAAAAATACGAAATTTTTGACTTTCTGAAACATCCTTTCAATCTTTTTTTCTTCTCTTTAAGTGTTCCATCTTTGAGGAGAGTAAAAGCAATTTACGATGTCTATCTTGATTGCGCAAAGATTTCTCTTGCTTTAAGGATTTATAAAAATAGGTATGGGAAATATCCTGAAAAATTACAATCTTTAACTCCTGATATTTTGTCTTCTTTACCATTAGACCCATTTACAGGGCAAAATTACATTTACAGAAAAAAGAAAGATGGTTTCATTACTTACAGTGTCGGACCAAATGGAAAAGACGATAAAGGCGAAAGAAATTGTAAAAAAAATAGAGACGATATATCTTTTAAAATTTCAAGGTAGGAGGGAAAATGGAATATGCAATTGAAACTGAAAATTTGACAAAAAGATATTCAAAGAAAGTAGAGGCAGTGAAAAATTTAAATTTGAAAGTTCCTTTTTCATCTACATATATATTTCTTGGTAGAAATGGAGCGGGAAAAACTACATCTATAAGAATGATAATGGGATTGCTTAAAAGAACATCTGGAAATTTAAAAATTCTTGGCTTTGACCCTGAAAAAAATCCTGTAGAATTGAGAAAAAAGGTGGGTTATGTGGCAGAAGAACAGAAAATGTATGACTGGATGAGTGTAAAAGAAATTATAAACTTCTGTAAACCATTTTATCCACAATGGGATGAAAAACTTGAAAAAAAATTGATAGATATATTTGAATTGAAATATGAGCAAAAACTTAAATATCTCTCCAGAGGCGCATATAAAAAGGTTGCTTTACTTCTTGCTCTCTGTCACAAACCGGAAATGATTATACTTGATGACCCATTCCGGGGGCTTGACCCTGTTTCAAGAAAGGAATTTCTTGAAGGAGTGATTTTTTTACTTAAAGAAGAAAGAAAAACTATTTTTTTCTCAACTCATATAATTGGAGAAGTTGAAGAAATTGCAGATACTGTTGGAATTATTGAAAAAGGGGAATTACTTCTGTCAGAAAAAATAGAAGAATTAAAAAAGAAGTTTAAAAAGATTGAGGTAGAATTCAAAAGGGATATATTTGAAGTTGATTTACCAGAAATTGTAAAAACAGAAAAAGAGGATAAAAAATTCACTCTCTTTATTAAA
>JAGHCG010000082.1 GCA_021160565.1 bacterium
TCTTTCCTGAGAGGGTATCAGATGGTTTATTATTAATAGAAAGTTTTAAAAAGCTCTGCGGGAAAATAGAAAAGGTTATTGGGAAAGAAAACAACTGGGAAAATTTAAGAAATACTATCGTAATTACTGACCTTCTTTCCTCTGAATTAAAGGAAATTAATCTTCTATCCACTGGTAAAGAGGTTTATAAGATATTATTGGGAATGCTAATCCTTGCCTTTCCTGAAGTGTGTTTTTTACCACTTGATAAATTTTCTAAAGAATATAATTATAATCTTCTAAAAATTTCTCCACCGATATTTGACCCTGAAGGGAATAGAAATAAAGTTAAAGAAAAGATAAAAGAGTTAGTAAAAACCTTTGTTTATTTTCCCAGAGAAAAAATTTCTTATTCAATCGATGAGGAAAAAAAATATGCATATTTAAGCGGTTATACAGCTTATAAAGCATACTACAGAGATTATCTAATAACAACAAAAACTCATATGGATTTTCTTTTGAAGGAGCAAAAAGGAGAAAATGGAGATATTGTCTTTGAAGATATATTTATAAATTTTGTTGATAGACCAACAGGAGAAGAAGGAAATTTGCATTTTTCGGATTTAGAGGAGAGATATGACACTTATCCTAGATTAAAAAAAATTAAAAAGCACATCTACCTTACAGTAGGACATGAAAATATTCCGAGAAAGCCTTTTATAAAGAATAAGAAATATTTCAACAAATGGAAAAAGTTTATTCTTTATAAACCTATCGGAGGGATATATAACATTTTGATAAAATCCGGGCTCTGGAAGGAATATAGAGAAAGAAGGAAAAGAATAGAAAGGGAATTGGAGAAGAATATTAAAAAATTGAGAAATTTAAAAGAGTTTCCAGAAGAAGGTGGACATTCAGCTCCAGGAAGGATTCTGGCTGTTGTAAATGTTCTTCTGGAAAGAGCAGAAAGAATTTTTGAAACTTCGGATGAAGTGGAAGATTGTATACATGGAGCGACTCTTGCTTTGGAAGCTCAGGAATTATTAAATTATAAAACTCCCACTACATCTATAGAGGCAATTGCTTTGAGGAATAAACTTGAAGTGAAGGCAGAATGTTTGTTTTATGGAGTTACTCACCGTATAGAGGTAAAGAAAAGAATAGAAGAAATAAAACAAGATATAAATCTCACAGCAAAGTGGTTTAACCCGAAGGTAAAAACACTTTCAATTTACAATGCATTAATTAATATTGTTAATGAAATCACCGGCATTTTTGCAAAATATGGGCAGTTTGATGAAGAAATGGTATGTAGAAAATATCTTCGTGATTTTATAAGGAGAGAAAATTTGGTGAGTTTAAAAACAAGTGGCAAGTATCTTTTTTTAATCTTAAATATTATTTTTTACCCAATCAGATTCTATGTAGAGTTACTTGTTAGTTCTCTGAATTTATTTATTTTCGCCTTAATAGGATGGCCTATCTTTTTTACAATGCTGGTGAAAATTTTATATAACACTCATGGCGTTATTATATTTCCCGAAAAATTATATTCTTCCACTGCTCAGATTTTTATAAGAGTTTTTGTTCCTTTTATGGGATTTGAACCTCTCTGGAATTATACAGAAAACATGTGCGTTTATCAACAGATTTTCATTATCCTGCTTGCTATTTTTGGATTCATGCATCTTGGAATCTTTATTTCTCATCTTTATACTTTGATTACAAGAAGGTAGAATGGATATTTTTTAAAAGAAGGAGGGGAGAAATGGCAAATGAAGAGAAGAAGCAGGAAGAAGTGGAAAACAAAGATAAGAAATGGCGAAATATCTTTTTATGGATAGGAGCTGTAATCATAAGTATTATTTTAATCTTTTTAGGAATTGAGCTTTTAAAATTACTATTAGAAACAATAAATGCTTCCTTAGAATGGAGTAATGTGGTTTACAATCTTGGAGTGATGGGTATATCCGGGGGTATTATTTGTTATTTAGCAAGAATATTGAAGGAGATTTCTGAAATTTCTCACTGGGAGTGAAATAAGCCAACATATTTTTCTGATCTTTTTATTTCTTCTTAAGTTTCTCCATATCTTTCTTAATCATTTCTCCCATTTTTTTAAATACATCTTTTACTTTTTTCTGAAATTCACTTTCAGGTAATTTAACAAATACTGTTTCACCATTACGGAGTTTTCTACTATTTAGATTGTGAGAAGGAATAACACAAATTTTCTGGCTGGAAGGAAATAATCTTTCTCTTTTCACAATAAATTTTGTATTTTCAGTAAACATATCTTTATAATCCGGATAAATTTTAATCATCAAAGCAACTTTTCCTTCTTTCAACACTATCTTTTCTATCTCTCCAACAGGGACTTCATTCATCAAAATTTTATCCCCGATGTTTACATTTGGCTTCTTTTCAAAAAGAAGATATAAGGTAAATGGCCTTTTAAAACCTATCACTATACCTATTAATATCAGGAAAACTATCCCAACACCAATAAAAATAAATTTTAAATTAGCCTTTTTCCTAAACATGCCACCTCCTTTTCAATGGAAGGAGAAAAGTGTTCAATTATAAGCAGAAAATATTTCACAATTAAAGAATTTTCAAGCTGCGTGCGAAGATGTGGAGCATATTTATAAAGAAGAAAAATTATAGAAAAAGAGATTATAACACCAGCAATTGCTCCCACGATTAAACCTAATAAGGTATTGAATAGAACAACTTTACCTATTTTCCCTATCAAATGGCCAATTATTCCAAAGATTACCCAGAAAAAAACAAAAATTATTATTCCAAGAACAAAATTCAGAGGAAAACTCAATCCTATTGCTCTGGACAAATAATAACCAAAAATAAATCCGAGAATTATCCCTACAATAAAAATTGAAATTTTAATAAGACCTGCGCATCCTCCATATAAAGCACCAAATATAATTAATCCCAATACCAGCCAATCAAATCCTGTCATTTTTCCCTCCTTCAGTTTTTTCCACTTCCGGAACATTCACTGTTACAGGAATGCCTGGAACAGGAAGAAGTTCTGCTTCTTCCAATGAGTCCCCGGGAGGAAGTTTCCCTATTTTCCATCCTTCTCCTGCCATTTCACAATAGTAGTATCTCTTACCCTGATACTCTATAAAATCTCCTGAAATACCCTTAACTCCAGAAATACCCAAAGCACAATGGCGAAGAAGTAATATTAGACCTACATCATATCCCATTGATTTTAAAAGTGCAGCTCCTAAAATTGAAAAATCTTCACAGTCACCCTTCTGTTCTACCAGAGTTTCTAAAGGATATTTAGGATATTCTCCTTTTATTACTTCTCTTCCGTCTTCTTCATCATAAGCATAGGAAATAACTGACTGGACAAACGAAAGAACAAAATCAACTTCTTCATATGTATTATAAGGTTTACCCATTTTTATTAATTGATATGCTAATTCTCTTATTTCAGGACATATTCCTTTTGCCACATACTCTTCAGCCCATTTCTCAGCGGGAACTCTCTGTTTTTTAGTATAATTTTCATACATTTCTCTCCGGATACTCAGTCTTAAACTATAGGGAACTCCTTTATACTGCCACTGAAAATCTTTTATAATAATATCTTCTCTTAATTCTATCCCCTTCTCTTCCATTAAAGTGGAAACATCGAGCAGGGGTATCTCTTCTTCAGATTCTTCAAACTCCAACTTTTTAGGGGAAATTTCTATCCCTATGGTGTTTAAAAAAGAAATACACAATATTGGGAGAGCAAAACTAAAATAAAAGAAATTGAAGTTTCTAAAAGCTGTTAAAAGATACAGAATAGAAGTAATTATGCCACTTAGTATTACCCATTCAACCCCTCTTTTTCTAATAAGATTTTCCAAATCTCTTTTTCTTTGAGGAATATAGGAATGGATTAAATGAAGACTGAAGAGTGATAGAAGAAATGTAAGGGAAAACAATATACAAGGAGCAAAAATATAGGAGAGTTTAAATTTGAAAAAGAATTTCCACAAGAAGTAAAATGGTGCCCACAAAAAAGTATAAATAATCAATGAAAGAAAAAGCACTTTATCCTCCTATCCATTTTATATCATCTATATTTATTTCTTCCTGTATTACATATAAAGAGATTCTGTAAAGTGGGGATGTTTCTCTTTTTTCTAATGTAAAATAGCGAGAAAGACAAGTAGAAAATTTATCTGAAACCTCTTTACACTCTTTTGAAGGAAATTCTAAAAGAGCTCTCAACTCTCCTATGAAACTTCCCGGTTTTAAGATAATGTATGGAAAAGAAACTTTTTGGAGTAATGCGAGAACTTTTTCTTTTCTTTCCGGTTTGTTTCTCAACACTTCACAAATTGATAAATTAACCAATCTCCCTGCATAAGGAAGGGCTTTAAGAGATGCTTTTTCAATGAGAGTGTATTCCCATCTATTGAAACTTTCCTGTTCGGGAGAGGAAAGTCTTTGCCAGAATTCCAGAGGAGATTCTGAAACCACAAAATCTTCCGCCACTTTCTCAATATCAAAGTTAATATATTTTTCAAACTCACGAATTTCTGCATCTGATTGTTCTTTAGAAGAAGGGATATCCACTGCATAACTTAAAAAACCATATCCTGGTAATGGAGAAGGTAAATATTTTCGTTTACAGAAATCAACAATTTCTTCAACACGAAGTTTTGTTCTCTCCATTCCTCTTCTCAATTCCTCTACCACCTCCTTCAACTTTACACACAGGTCTTTTAAAATTTCGTATTCCACTTTTTTCATCAAATTTTCCCATTTTTTCTCAATAAGTTTTTTAATTTCCTGAAATATTCTCAAAACTCTGGATACCCATGTATCCCAATAGATATAACTACTTCCTACTAATAGAAGAGAAAGGAAAGTAGGTATAAGGCGAGTTTTAAAAGATTTTAAATTAAGAAATATAAGAACTAAGGGGAGAAAAGCCGTAAAAGTTCTGGCTATCAACGAGTTTTTTCGAGGGCCATTTTCACATTCTCTTTCCAACTGAGAAATTTTATCTTCTATATTTACTTCAATACTTTTAGCGGGTTCTTCTATTTTATAATTCTCAAGGACCGAATAAATCTGCTTTAAAAACTCGATAGCAAGTAAAACTCCTCCTTTTTCAGCTTTAAGGATGTGATTTAAATAATCATTGAGTTTATATCTGAAATCACTGACAAATTTGTCAATATAACTTTTTAATATTTTCTTATTTACTTCCGCATATTCTGGTAATTTAGTTTCTAAATCAACGAAAAACTTTGTAAGGAGTTTAACCTTATCTGGCTCTTCATATGGCAGAGGGAGATTTTCAAAACAGATAGGATTAATGGTTTTTATTCTATTTTTCATATGTTTTATCAATACTTCAGGGGAGAGCATTGGAAATTCATTGATAAAACTATTGGAGTAAAAACTCACCTTATCTTCAGAGAACTTTCCAATAAAAGATTTCTCTATTATTTCCCCACCCTTCATTACTAAAACTGTTTCAAGGATATACTCTATTGGGAGAGAAAGAGTAAATCCGGAAAATGAACAGCATTTATGTTCTGAAACTCCGATGGTTTTCACCCAACTCCCAAATTCCATTACTTTTTCATTTTCTACAAACTGGATAGGTTTTGTGCGAAGATATCTTATTAAGTAAATTATGAGTGAGTAAAAATTTTCCTCTTTTTCAATTATTACCCCTTCAGGATTGGATATATCAAAGAAAAAAACTTTATCAAAAAACTTTATCCAATTGAAGTCAGCAATATTGAAAAGTTTTGCAGATTCCTTTCTATCTGTATATGATTTGTTAAGATTTCTTAAGATAAATATTCCTATTTTGTAAAGAGTAGGATTACCAATTCTATCCAAGATGTGGCTAAAGAATTGCTGGAAAGAATTAATTTTTTTTTCAATATTATGTTTGGTTAAATCAGATACCACAATTAGTTGATTGGAATGGTCCAGAATTTTGTATCCTTTATCTGTAAATTTCGTCAAAGTCTCACTGCTGAAAATATTGATGATTTTTTCTTCAAGAGAAGTACTCTCTTTTTCCCAATCCACCCATGGATAGAAGATTTCTACCTCTTTATCTTTGGAAGGAAAAAGTTCATAATATTTATTTTTTAAAGAATCAACATTAAATGAGAAAAAAACCTGAATTGTCCGGGAAACATATTCCTGATGTTCTTCTTTATTTTCCTTTACTTTATCATGGATGGTTCTCTTTAAATTTTCAAGCATTTCAGAAAACCTTATAAGATCATACTGTTCTCTCTATTTCTTTCAAGTATTGTTCTATAATATCTTTAAATTTCAGTAAGATTCTTTTCCTCTCTCCACCCTTTTCAGCTCTTTCATAATCTTTCTCCAGAACAGGGAGAAATTTAGAAGTTAAATTCTGGTGAATTTTCTTATAACCTTCTTTTTCTTCTTTCTCTTTTATTTTATTCGCAATCCATCTCTGCCATTCTGTGTGAAGACGGAAATTTTCTACTGCATTTGATAATCCTTCTCCAATATGGATTTCTTCTTTCATTTGGATGTAATAATTATTTCCACGGCGGTATATAAAACTTTTATTTTCTCCTTCCTTTGGAGTCCCATCTGGATTCACTGCTGTTGGGAAAATGTAATTGAAAGCAACTCCAAGAGCAAATAATTTCAGGGCATTCTTCTCTGTTTCAGTAGGGAAAACTTCTTCCCATTCTTCCGCTCCTTTCCATACATGTATTGGAGGAAGTGGCCTTTTACCTTTCAGTTGTTGATACTGTCTCAAAATGGTAGAATAGTGAGTATAATATTTTCTCAGAAGTGAGAGGGAATGAAGAGTATATCCATGTGTAATCTGACAGAGTAAAATTTCGTAAGGATTTTCATAGAAGGAAGTTTCAATTGATTCACTTCCCTGCTTAAGATAATTGTTGCAAATTCCCTCAATTTCATTTTCAATAGATGGATGGACTCCTATAATCCATACTTTAGTATAAGATTCTCTTACATCTGGAGAAAGTGGGAATAAACTTGAACCTAATTGTCCTAAACTATAAAAAATTTTCTTTATCTCCTCTTCCTTGTAAACTAAATCCAGAA
>JAGHCG010000137.1 GCA_021160565.1 bacterium
AATTGATTGAAAATATTCTCTGTATTTCTGGAAAAGAATGTAAACTGTGAGAGTTTCTATAATAAGAGTGCTTATCCCCCCAAAAATAATTTTTAAATCTATGTTTTCTTTCGGAACAAATTTATTTATAAATAGAGTATTGAAGAAGGAAAAAAGAAGGAAGAGAATTATCAGCCAAATCGCAACAATAAACTCTGGATTTTTTTCATTCTCCAATAATCTTTGTTTCCTCATCCAGATATATACCTCTGAGGTTCATTTCAAGAGTGTGTGGAGAAGGTGAAGCAGCAAACCCAACTTCTCTGTCAATTATTTCATCCTGAATTAGTTTTACAAGATGCTGATTGAAAGTTTGCATACCAGCTTCTTTATCAGCAGCCATTGCAGCATATATTTTGTTGAATTTATTATCCTGAATGAGTTTTGAAATAACAGAATTAACTATCATAATTTCACACGCAGGAACAAGACCTGTTCCATCTTTTTTCGGTAATAGTTTCTGACATATTGTTGCTCTCAAATGATATGCAATAATTTTTCTTACCTGTTCATGTTGAGAAGAAGGGAAAAAATCAAGAATTCTTGTAATTGTTGTTATTGTGTCTATTGTGTGTAAAGTAGCAAAAACAAGGTGACCTGTTTCGCATGCATTTATCGCTGCCTGAAAAGTGTCAATATCTCTTAACTCACCTATAAGAATTATATCAGGGTCTTCTCTTAAAACATGTTTTAAAGCATCTGAAAATGAATGAGTGTCAATTCCAACTTCTCTCTGATTTATAATACATTTTTTGTCTTTGTAAAGGTATTCAATTGGGTCCTCAATCGTAATTATATGCTTTACCTCTCTATTATTTATAAATTCAATCATAGAAGCAAGAGTGGTTGATTTTCCACAACCTGTAGGACCGGTTACAAGAACAAGTCCATCAGGGAAAAGGGAGATTTTTTTAAGAACTTCTGGCAAATTCAATTCTTCAAAGGTAGGAATTTCATCTTTTATTCTTCTTAAAACAAGACCAATATATCCTCTCTGTAAAAAAGCGTTAACTCTATATCTTCCCACTTCTGGATTGTCATAAGCAAAATCTGACTCTTTTTCTTTTTTAAATGCTTCTTTTTCTTCATCAGTTGCTATAAAATTAAAAATATTCTCAAGGTCTTCTTTTTGTAAAGGATGGTCCCACTCTTCCACTTCCACAAGTTCCTTTCTTATTCTGAATATGGGTTTCCTTCCAAATTTTAAATGTAAATCTGAAGCCTCTTTTTCTTTCATCAATTTTAAAAGGGATATAAAATCATTCATTTTTCCTCAACCCCTCTCTCATTAAAACTTCCTCCATTGCAATATAAATGGGGTCATTTTCCTTCGTATCTACAGCAGGAGGTGCCCCATTGATAAGGTCATGTGCTCTCTTTGCAAGTTTTGTTATCATCTCATATATGTTTTTTTCCTTATCAAATTTATCTATGAATTTTAAGTTCTCATTCATTTTTTACACCAGTTTTATAAGCACCATCTCAGAATTATCTCCTCTTCTGGGAGACAATTTCAATATCTGAGTATATCCCCCATTTCTGTCATTATATCTTTCAGCAATTTCTTTTATTCTTCTCAAAGTTGGCGGATGATTTATAAAAGAGTTTATTCTTCTGAGACTGGAAAGGTCTCCTTTTTTACCGAGAGTAATCAACCTTTCAACAATTCTTCTCAATTCTTTTGCTTTTGCCTCTGTTGTTTTTATCTGCTGATACTGGAAAAAACTTATAGCCATATTTCTCATCAAAGCTTTTCTGTGAGATTTGTTTCTCCCAAGTTTTCTAATATCCTTTTTATGTCTCATTTTCTACCTCTTTTTTTTCAGAAAGTTCAGAGAATGTTAAAAGACGATATCCTCTCTTTTTAAGTGCTTCTTCTATTTCTTCAATTGATTTTTTTCCAAGATTTTTTATTTCTTCAAATTTTTCTTTTGGAGTATTCAACAAATCCTTCAATGTTTTTATATTTCTGGATGAAAGAGCATTACATACTCTTGTTGAAAGTTTTAATTCAGAAATTGGAATTTCAAGGTCCGGCTCTTTCTTCTCTTCTTCCTTTGCTTCTTTAACTTTCTCTCCGATAATCTGATTTTCTCCAATAAGTGTGAAATGTTTATTGAGTATTTCAGTGGCAGTGGTAACTGCTTCCTGAGGGGTCACTGCTCCTGTAGTCCAGAGTTCAAGAATTAATTTTTCATAATCAACAAATTGTCCAACTCTTGTGTTTTCTACATAGAAGGTAACCTTCCTTACAGGGGAATAAAGTCCATCTATAAGAATTGTTCCTATTGGATATTCCTTTCCCATAAGTTTCATCTTTTCCTGAGGTAAGTATCCAAAACCCTTTGTTATTTCAAGTTCAAATTTAAATTTCTTTTCAGGGTCAACAGTGGCTATATGCAAATTTTTATTTAAAACTTCAACTGAACCATCAGGAATTAAATCGCCTGCTGTTATCTCCTCTTTCCCTTCAATTTCAACTTTCACTATGTGAGGAAACTCTGAAATTACCGGTTTTAATGCCATCTGTTTTATATTGAGAATAATCTCTATAACATCTTCTTTCATTCCTTCAACTGAGGAAAACTCATGAGGTACTCCTTCAATTTTCAGAGCAGTAATGGCAACACCTGGAATTGAAGAAAGTAAAACCCTTCTCAAAGCATTTCCAACTGTTACTCCATATCCTCTTTCCAGAGGCTGTATTGTTATTTTTCCATAATTGTTTCTGTAAGTTTCTTTCTCCCAAATAAATTCCGTTGGAAAAACAAACTCTTTCATTTTCCACCTCTCTATTTTGATTATTTGGAATAAAGGTTGACTATAAGTTGTTCATCTACTGGAATTGAAACTTCTTCTCTTGTTGGATATCTCAAAATTTCAACTTTAAGATTTTCTTCATCTGGTTTCATCCATGAAGGAACCATTTTATCCTTACTTTCTTCAACTATTTCTTTTGCTATTTTTACATATTTACTTGTTGGTTTTACCTGAATGATATCTCCAATTTCTACAAGATACCCTGGTCTATCCACTTTTCTACCATTCACAAGAATTGCACCATGATTTATCATCTGTTTTGCCATTCTTCTTGAAACAGCCCACTTCGCTTTATATACAACATTGTCAAGTCTTCTTTCCAGAAACTGAAGTAAATTTTCTCCTGCCACTCCTTTTTGTTTTTTAGCAAGTTCAAAATATCTCTTAAACTGCCTTTCGAGAACTCCGTAAAATACCTTAACTTTATTTTTCTCTCTTAACTGTAATCCATATTCAGAAGTTTTTTTCTGTCTTATAATTCTTGTTCTTCCCCTTCTCGGGTCAATTGGACATTTATCACTTTCACACTTTCTTCCTTTCAAATACAACTTTATTCCATATTTTCTGCAGTATTTACAAACAGGTCCTCTTAACTTTGCCATTTTTACTCCCTTTTTATACTCTTCTCCTTTTGGGTGGTCTGCAACCGTTATGCGGTATTGGAGTAACATCTTTTATTGAAACAACGTTAAGTCCTGCACTTTCAAGAGCTCTTATTGCTGTCTCTCTTCCAGGTCCAGGTCCCTTCACTTTAACATCAACTTCTTTCATATTCAACAAACTCTGAGCCCTTTTTGCAACATTCTCTGCTGTCAACTGAGCAGCAAAAGGTGTTCCTTTTCTTGTTCCTTTAAAACCAACCTGTCCTGCACTTCCCTGAATTAAGACTCTTCCTTCAGGGTCTGTAATTGTTATAATGGTATTGTTGAATGTTGATTTTATATGGGCAATCCCTCTCGGTACATTAAGATGTTTTTTTCTCTTTTTAACATATTTCTTCTTTGCCATTTTTCACCATCCTTTTATTTTTCTCCACCTTCCTGTTTCAATTTCTGTCTCAATGCTTTTCTCGCCGCTTTATCTCTTATCACTCCCACTGTTTTCCTTGGACCTTTCCTCGTTCTCGCATTGGAACGGGTTCTCTGACCTCTAACAGGAAGTGATGATTTGTGTCTTATTCCTCTATAACACCCTATGTCTATCAATCTCCTTATATTTTCACTTACTTCCTGTCTTAAATCTCCCTCAATTTTATAATTTTTCTGAATAAAGGAGGCAATTTTACTCAATTCTTCTTCACTCAACTCTTTAACTCTTTTATCTCCATCCACACCAGTATTTTCCAGTATTTCTTTTGCTTTTGTTGGTCCAATTCCATATATATAAGTCAGGGCAATCGCTGTCTTTTTATTATCTGGTATTTCAACTCCAAGAATTCTTGCCATTTTTTATCCTCCTTATCCCTGTCTCTGTTTATGTTTTGGTCCATCCTGAGGATTACTGCATATAACTCTCACAACACCTTTTCTTTTAATAATTTTACACTTTGGACATATTTTTTTAACAGATGACCTTACTTTCATAATTTTCTCCTTTTTTACAGTCTTCTTATTATTCTTCCTCTTGTTAAGTCATATGGAGTAATTTCCACAATAACTTTATCTCCCGGGATAATTTTTATATAATGCATCCTCATTTTTCCACATAAATGAGCAATTACAGTATGACCATTCTCTAATTCTACCTGAAAAGTTGTTCCTGGTAAAGCCTTCACTATTGTTCCCTGAACTTTAATTTTTTCTTCATCTTTTGCCATTTTTTAACATTCCGTTAGAATCTCACTCCCATTTTTTTTCACAAGAATACAGTTTTCATAATGTGCTGAATATTTTCTATCTCTCGTTATTACTGTCCATCCATCTTCACAAATTTCTACATCAGAAGTTCCCTCATTTATCATCGGTTCAATTGCTATTACCATATTTTCTTTCAAAATTTCTCCCTCTCCAGGTCTACCAAAATTGGGAACTTCTGGAGATTCATGTAAACTTCTTCCTATTCCATGTCCTGCAAATTGTTTTACCACAGAAAAACCCTTTTTTTCAACATATTTCTGAATTATAAATCCTATATCTCCTGTTTTTACTCCCGGCAATGCTTTCTTAAAAGCAATTTCAAATGCTTCTCTTGCTGTATTTATAAGAATCTCATGTTTTTTATCTATTTTACCTACACCTACAGTATCAGCGCAATCTCCATAAAATCCTTCATATATCACTCCCACATCAAGAGAAACAATGTCTCCTTCTTTTAAAACTTTATCTTTTCTGGGAATTCCATGAACAACTTCTTCATTTACAGAAATACAGATATTTGCAGGATAACCTTTATAATTCTTAAAT
>JAGHCG010000083.1 GCA_021160565.1 bacterium
ATATAGAGAAAAAATGAAAAAATTATATTGAATGGGTCAGTGGCAAAAGTTGCCACTGTTAGAGTTATAGAGCCAATAAGTACAAGTTCAATATATATGAGAAGCAAGGTTTTGAATGTCTGGATATCAGGTGGACTTTTTTTGAAAAGAAGAAGACCTATAAAAAACAGACTTATCAAGATGAAATTCAGAAGTAAAACAAGAGAATGACCGATAAATTTACCAATGAAGAAGTTTTTTCTTGTAATTGGTTTTGAAAGGAGGGTGTAAATTGTCCTTTTCTCAATTTCTCCTGAAATTGCAGTTAAACCTCCAAAAATTGCTATTAATGCTCCAAAAAATTCAATTGTTGAAAAACTCACATCTTTTATCATTTTGAGTTCTTCTTCAGATGTAAGAAATGAAAAGAATTTTGATGCTCCAATCACTATTAAGGCAAAAACAACAAGGATGTAAAGAGTTCTTTTCCTCAACGATTCCTGAAAAGTATTAAGTGCTATTACCCAGGCTTTTTTCATTTGTATCTCCTTTTACATTTTTACTGTCAAATTCTTCAATTGCTTTTACAAATAATTCTTCAAGTGTTTCAGTATTGTATTTAGCAAGAAGTCCTTCAAGATTTCCGACAGTTAAAAGATTGCCACGATGAAAGATTGCTATCCTATCACAAATCCTTTCAACTTCTGAAAGAAAATGGCTTGAAAGGAGAATTGTCTTTCCCTGTTTTTTAAGTTCAAGAAGTAAATCCCTTGTCTCCTTACATCCTATAGGGTCAAGTCCTGTTGTTGGTTCGTCAAGGATAAGGATTTTTGGGTCATTTATCAAACTTGCTGCAAGACCTATTCTTTCAAGCATACCTTTTGAGTAATGTTTCAGTGTTAATCTTTTTGCATCTGATAGTTTTACCAGTTCAAGTAATTCTTCTGTTCTTTTCCTTATTGTTGAGGGAGAAAGTGAAAAAAGTTTTCCATAGAATTTAAGAAGTTCCGGACCTGTCAAGTAATCATAGTAATACGGATTTTCCGGTAAAAAACCTATATTCATTTTCATTCCAACATCAAACTGGTCTTTTCCCATGATTTTCACCTCTCCTGAAGTTGGAAAGAGAATACCGAGAAGGAGTTTAAGGCAGGTTGTTTTCCCTGAGCCATTTGGTCCAAGAATTCCAAATATTTCTCCTTCTTCAATATTTAAATTTACTTTATTTAAACCTACAACTTCTTTATTCCTTCCCAATTTATAAATCTTTGTCAAATCCTTCGTTTCAATTATTGCCATAAATCCCCCTTTCTTAAATTCCTATTGTATCACAGGATTTGATTACCCCCCAAATTTTCCATATAATTTATCAATAATCTCCAGAAGTAATGTTGCCTTTTTACCGAAATATTCCGCATCCTTTTTTAATTTTCTATAAAGGAGTTTCAGTTTCTTCTTTAATTTTTCTATATCTCCTTCTTTATCTTCAATATCATCTCTAATCTGAAAAGCAATTCCAAAGTTTTTTGAAATTCTATGAAGTATTTCTTTATCTTTTTTACGAACCTTTTTAAAAAACAGAGGAACTTTAAAACAAATCTCAAACAATTTCCCTGTTTTCATTCCATCAATTTTTTTCTTCAACTTCTCAGAGATTTTTTTATTCTGATAGAGAATATCAAGAGTCTGTCCACCTGCCATTCCATAAGAACCTATTGAATAAGCAATTTCTTTTACAATCTCTGGATTTTTTGATTTTGCAATCAGTTCAAATCCAAGAGTTAAAAGTGCATCTCCAGCAAGAATTGCAATATCTTCACCAAATTTTTTATGGCATGTTGGTTTCCCTCTTCTGAAATCATCATTATCCATTGCTGGAAGGTCATCATGAATTAAGGAAAAATTATGAATCAATTCAATACCACATGCCACAGGGAGAAGTTTGTCTTTACTCACTGAAAAAATTTCTCCAGTGATAAGAACTATTATGGGTCTCAACCTTTTTCCACCTGAAAATACACTGTATCTCATTGCTTTATGTAAAATCTCCGGTACTTCCTTTTCTTTTGGTAATACTTTATCGAGGTAATTATCAATCTCTTTTTTAAGTTTTTCCAGTTTATCCATTTTTATAGATTTTTTTCACTCTCGCACTTCCAAAACCACATAATATTTCCTGGGGAACAGTACCACCAATTTTTGCCATATCTTCAATTTCAAAATTTTCTCCAAATATTTGAATTTTATCCCCTATTTTCACACTTTTTCCTGTTACATCTACAAGTGTCTGGTCCATACATATATTTCCTATTATTTTAACTTTTTCATTTTTCCATTTCAGATAAAACTTATTGGATAAAAACCTTCTTAAACCATCTCCATAACCGATACCCAAAGTTGCCACTTTTGTTTTCCTTTTTGTTGTGAAGGAAAGACCATAACTTAAAGAAAAACCAGATGGGACTTCTTTTATATAAATTATCCTTGAAAATCCTTTAAGAACAGTTTTTAAAGGAAGTTTTTTTGCAAGATATTTTTCAGGATAAACTCCAAGAAGTAAAAGACCAATTCTTATCATGTCAAATTCTTTATAACTTTCAGGAAGATTGAGTATGGCGGCTGAATTTGCAATATGTTTAAGAGGAATGTTTATTACAGAGGATATTTCTTTCAAAACATTTTTAAATCTTTCCATCTGTATTTTCGCATATTCTTTATTTCTCCATTCAGCAGTTGCAAAATGAGAAAATATCCCCTCTATTTTAATTCCTTTTATCTTCAAAATTTCTTCAATAAATTTCTTTGTCTGTTCTGGTTTAATTCCAAGTCTTCCCATCCCTGTATCCACTTTTATATGAACTTTTGCTGTCCTTTCTCTTTTCTTCACAACTTCTGAAATTTTCTTCAATACTTCGTAATTACACAGATTTATTGCTATATCATTCATAATTGCTTCTTCAACATCTCCTGGAAGGATTGTTCCCAGAATTAAAATAGGTTTTTTTATTCCGCACTCTCTTAAAGAAATTCCTTCTTCAAGACATGCTACACCAAAAAAATCAACTTCCTTTTCAATAGGTTTTCCTATTTCATTCATTCCCATTCCATAACAATTACATTTTATACATGCCATAAATTTTTTTCCGGTGTATTTTTTTATTTTCTGAATGTTTTTCCTTATATCTGAAATATCAATCTCCACCCATGCTCTCTTCTCCAATTTTTACCTCCTTAATTATTCTTTCCACAGATTTTACTGGGTTTTCACTTTCATATACTGGTCTTCCAACAACTATAAAATCTGCTCCCTTTTTAACAGCCATTGAAGGAGTTATTACTCTTTTCTGGTCATCTTTCCTTTCTTCCATTCTAATTCCCGGGACAACCATAAGAAATGGTGAAGGAAATTTTTTTCTCAAAAAGGGTAATTCTTCTCCTGAACATACAATCCCATCAATTCCCCAGTTGTAACCCCTCTCTGCGAGTTTAAAGACCATTTCTCTTATTGAAGAAGTGGCAAAATCTATATCTTTTTCTTTTAATGAAGTGAGAACCGTTATTCCCAGAATTTTTGTTTCTGCTCCCACTTCATTTTTCCCTTCAATTGCACTTTTAACCATTTCTTCACCACCCATTATATGAAGAGTTAGCATATCAACACCTTTAAGACAGGCACATTTTACAGATTTTTTCACAGTATTTGGTATGTCAAAAAATTTCAGGTCAAGGAAGATTTTTTTCCCTCTTTTTTTCAATTTTTCAATCAATTCATTTCCATAAACTAAATAAGGGATTGGTCCTACCTTAAAATATTCTATGAAATCCAGCATTTCCACAATTCTATCAATTTTTTCCTTACTTTCAAGGTCTAAGGATACTATTACTTTGCTCATTTTTACTCCTTGCTGTGGATTCAAGTATTCCAACAATTCCAAGAATTATAATTATTTCTGTGAAAACAACAAACCCTCCATAAATATTAAGATTTTTTAAAAGAAGTGCTCCCATTCCAGTACATAAAGTTAAAAGATAAATAAAACCAACTGCCTGTTTCTGGCTCATTCCCAATTTTACAAGTCGATGAGAAAGATGATTTTTATCTGCTTTAAAAATTGGCAGTTTCCTTTTCCATCTTATCCATATGACTGAAATTGTATCAAAGAAAGGAACGGAAAAAACAATAAGAGGTGTAAAAATTGGAAGGAATGTTTTGCTTTCTTCATACTTATAAAATGTTAACACTACAGCCATCACCCCAAGAAAATACCCCAAGAAACTGCTTCCACATTCCCCCATAAAAATTTTTGCTGGGGGGAAATTATGAATGAGAAATCCAAGAACACTTCCCAGAAAAACAGAAAGAATTGTTGCTACAAATAACTGTTTCATCTGAAATGCAAAAATAAAAAGAATTCCACCTGTGATAAAAGAAACACCAGCACTCAACCCATCCATATTATCCATAAGATTGAAACTATTCATCATCAGAACAAGCCAGGCAGTTGTAATTATATAAGAGAGAATTTTACTTGTGAGGAAAAAAGAAACTCTCATTCCTGAAAAAAATATTATTGTTGCAGCAAAAATCTGAAGGAAAAGTTTCTGAAAAGGTTTAACTCCTATTATATCGTCAATAAGACCGAAAAAAACCACAACAATTCCTCCACCAATTATTGCTGATAATTTGGGTAATGTTTTCATAATTCCTGGAATATAATGTCTCAATCCTTCAGGGAGAAAATTCAGTTTCACAGAAAGAATACCCAGAAGAACTGTTATTAAAAGAGAGAAAAAAATTGCCAGTCCACCCAGAAGAGGAGTTGGTTTTTTATGAATTTTCCGTGGTGAAGGTATATCCATTATCCCTGTTTTCTTTGCAATTTTCCCGGAAAGGGGTGTAAGAAAAAAAGATAAAATTCCGCTCAAAACAAAAGAAAGTATATAAACAAATTTCCACATTTTTCTTTCCTTAACTTTTTTTAAATATATTACAACATTTCTCTTTATTTAAAAAATAGGTGTTTTTGCTGTATAATACTTTCATGTTTTACTTTATTATTTATGATATTGTTTTCTTTCTGTTCCTTTTGTTGTTTTTCCCTTACATCTGGGAAAGAATAAAAAGTGAAAGAGATTTTCCATTTGATTGGAAAGAAAGGTTTTCTATTTATTCTAAGGAAAAGAAAGGAAGTTTTAAAAAAAGAGATGGAAAAAATATATGGCTGCACACAGTTTCTGTAGGTGAATTTCTCTCAATAACTCCTCTTCTGGGAAAACTTAAAAAAGAAAAATTTAATATCACTGTGAGTTTAACTACAAAAACAGGTAGAAAGGTGGCTGAAAATAAAATTCCAGATATAAATTACATATTTTTCCCATTTGACTTCTATCCTATTATGAAAAAAGCAATAAATGAAATAAAACCTGACCTTATTGTTCTGGTTGAAACTGAGATATGGGTGAATTTATTGAGAATTGCTAAAAGTAAAGAAATACCCGTGATTATTATAAATGGAAGAATTTCTCCACGTTCATTTTCAAATTATAGAAAATTCAGATTTTTAACGAAAAGGTTACTTCCGCTTCTTTCTTTCATCTCTATGAGAACAGAAGAGGAGGCAGAAAAAATAATTTATCTTGGTGCTGAAAAAGAAAAAGTTAAAGTATGTGGCAGTATCAAATTTGACCTTGCTTTTTCTTTAAGTAAAACCATAAATCCTGAAGAAGTGCGGGAAAAATACTCTATTCCAAAAAATAAAAGAATAATAGTTTTTGGTTCAATACATCCTGAAGAAGAAAAGAGAGTGGTGGAAATTATTGAAAGAATTTTGAAAGAGTTTTCTGATATCATTTGTGTGATTGTTCCGAGATTTCTTGACAGAACAGAGATATTTAAGGTTTTAAAACAGGAAAATATAAAATATGAAAGAAAATCTTTATTAGAAAAAGGTAGAGATTTTTCAGTTCTTGTTGTTGATACCTATGGAGAGTTAAATAATTTTTACAGTATCTGTGAATTTGCATTTGTTGGTGGAAGTTTAAATAGATGGGGTGGGCAAAATCCAATTGAACCAACCGCTTTTAAAAAACCAGTAATTTATGGTAAAGATAACTGGCACTTTTTTTATGAATGGAAGAAAATTAAAGATGGAGGTGGAGGAATTGAAGTGGAAAATTTTGGGCAACTTTATCACGAAATCTTAAAACTTCTCAGAAACCCAGAACTTGCGAAAAAAATGGGAAAAAAAGCATACCAGGTTCTTCTTCAAAATACAGGTGCTACAGAAACAAACTTCTCAATTATTAAGGAGATAATAAAATTTGACCGAAATTAAGGAAATATTCTATATTAATTTACAAAAAATGGAAGAAAATCTTCAGAAGAAAATTGAAGAACTTCAAAGGATTGTTTCACATCAGGAAAAGATTATTGAGTATTATAAAAAGGAACTTGAAAGATATCAAACATATATAAAAAT
>JAGHCG010000189.1 GCA_021160565.1 bacterium
AGAATTTCTTAAATTTGGTGAAAGTTATGGATATAAAAGAAAGGAAAAATATATAAATAAATGCCATCTGTGTCTGGATATAAGAAAATTTCTGGTAAATAAAGGATACCTTTTCCCTTCTCTTTCTCCTTTACAATTTTATCGTTATCTTGAAGAATAAATTATTCACACTTTGAGAGCAATTCTTCCCATCTTCTGTCAACTTCCTTCTGAATCTCTTCAAGGAGTGGTTCATTTTCGGGTTTTAAAAGATGTCTGAATCTCCTTTGTAATTTGAACCATTCTACAACTGGCTTTTTCTCTTTCGGTCTGTAATTTAGTTTATATTTTCCTTCAATTACTTCATAAAGAGGCCATATACAGGTTTCAACAGCAAGTCTGGAAATTTCAAGTGTAAGAGAAGGTTCATAACCCCAGCCAAGACGACAGGGAGAAAGAACATCAATAAAAGTAAATCCATCAAATTTTATGGCTTTTTCCACTTTATTAATAAGGTCCATCCATCTTCCTGGAATTGAAGTTGCAACATAAGGTATTCCATGAGCAACCATTATTTCCGGCAGATTTTTTGACCATTGTTTTTTCCCTGGAATTACTTTCCCAACAGGTGAAGTGGTAGTATGTGCACATTTTGGAGTGGCTGATGACCTCTGAATTCCAGTATTCATATAAGCCTGATTGTCATAACAGATATAAAGCATTCTATGACCTCTTTCAGCAGCACCACTTAATGATTGAAGTCCTATATCATAAGTTCCACCATCTCCACCAAAAGCAACAAAAACTGCATCTTTGGAGATTTTTCCCTGTTTTTTCAGTGCTCTGTAAGCAGTTTCAACTCCACTTATTGTTGCAGCAACATTTTCAAATGCTGAATGTATCCAGGGAATTTTCCATGAAGAGTAGGGGAAAATTGTACTTGCTACTTCAAGACATCCAGTTGCACATCCAACCACAACTGGTTTATCAATTGCAAGCATTACAAGTCTGGCAACAATTCCTGCTCCACAACCAGGACATAGTCTATGTCCTGAAACAAATTTTTCTTCTCTTTTCGCAAGTTGTTTTAAACTTGGCATTTTTTCCTCCTTTTATTCTCTTACTCCAATGTATTTCAAATTAAATTCTTTCTTTCCAGTTTCTGCTATTTTCAAAAGGCCATCAAATATTCCAGCAATATCCTCTTTTCTTATATCTCTCCCACCAAGTCCATAAATAAAATCAACAATTTTTGGTCTTTTTTCCAGGTCATACAGGCAGGCACATATTTCTGGAAAAACAGGTCCAGAGTAAGAATTCACTCCATCCGCTCTGTCCATAACTCCAACAACCTGGAGATGGGAAAGTGCCTTTGATATTTCTTCAAAGGGAAATGGTCTGAAAACTCTTATTTTTAGCAATCCAACCTTTTTCCCTTCTTTTCTTAATTCATCAACTACATCTTTTCCAGTCCCAGCAGTTGACCCCATAACCACTATTCCTACAGTAGCATCTTCAAGTTTATATTCTTCAAAAAATCCATAACTTCTTCCAAATTTTTCTCCAAATTCTTTTCCAATTTCAGGAATAACTTTTAATGCATTTTTCATCGCTTCTGCTTCCTGTCTTTTATGTTCAAAATAATAATCCTGAAGGTCAAGTGCTCCTATTGTTATTGGTTTATTCTCTTCCAGACTTTTAAGTAAGTTTTCTCTTACGGGTGGTTCTCCAATGAATTCTTTTACTTCCTCATCTGTTAGCATTTCTATTGTTTCAAGGCAGTGGCTCAGTATAAATCCATCAGTTGTTACCATCACAGGAAGTCTTACATCTGGATGTTCAGCAATTCTCACTGCTTGAATAACATTGTCGTATGTTTCCTGAACATTTTCCGAATATATCTGTATCCATCCACTATCCCTTGCTCCAAGAGTATCCGAGTGGTCACAGTGAATATTTATAGGAGCAGAAAGAGCACGGTTAACAACAGCCATGATTATTGGTAATCTCAAAGCAGCAGCAATATATAACATTTCCCACATTAAAGCAAGTCCCTGAGAGGAAGTTCCTGTCATTGCTCTTGCACCTGAAATAGAAGCACCAATACAGGCACTCATTGCACTGTGTTCACTTTCAACAGCAACGAACTCTGTTTTAACAAGACCATCTGCAACAAATTGAGAAAAAATCTGGACAATTTCAGTTGCAGGAGTAATTGGGTATGCTGCAACAACATCAGGGTCAATCTGTCTCATTGCTTCTGCAAAAGCTTCATTTGCTGTTTTTGCAACTCTTCTACCTGTTCCTTTCATTTTTACTCTCCTTTTTCGTTTTTTTCTGCAATTTTTCAAGTTTTATCTTTAAATCTTCAAGTGTACTCACTATATTTTCTATTTCCTCTTTACTTTTTTCAATATCCTTCATCAGGTATTTGTAAGAATCTATTTCTGATTGAAGTTGCATTATTCTCCCATTCAATTCATCTTTCTGCTTTTTCAAAATTCCATATCCTATCCCAAAAGCAATCCACCCTGAAATTGCAAATATAAAAATAAACCACTTCAGAAATTTTTTCATTTTTCTTCTCCAGTTTCAGGAACCATCTTTATTGCATCTTTTGGACATTCATACGCACATATTCCACATCCTTTACAGAAATCATAATCAAAACCAACAAATTTACCATTTTCTTCATCAACTTTAACTGCTCCATCAGGACAGGAAATCCAGCATATAAAACAGTGAATACATTTTTCAGGAATATGGACTGGCCTTTCACTTCTCCAGTTTCCTGTTTTGAATTGAAGAGAAGTTCCTCCTTCAAGAATATCTCCCTCTGGCAATTCCTTCCATGTTTTCTTTTTTTCTTCCATTTTCACTCTCCTTTTACTTCATTATATGCCTTTTTTATTGCTTCAATATTTCCTTCTATAACTTCCGGTCTGTTTCTGAATTTTACTTCCAATTTTTTCCTTGTATCTTCTATTAATTCATCAAGTTTTATAATTCCTGTAACTTTTGTTAAAGCACCTATCATTGGGGTATTGGGAATATTTCTTCCTATTGTTTCAATAGCAATTTTTGATGCAGCAACCGTATATACTTTTCCCTTAAACCCAAGTTTTTTCTTAACTTCTTCTGGCGTAAGAGGAGTGTTGACAAGAAGAATCCCTTTTTCTGGGTCAAGTCCTTTTGTAATATCAACTTGTTCAGCCAGAGTAAAATCAAGAACTACCACAACATCAGGATTTTCAATTGCTGAATGAATTCTTATTGGTGAAGAACTTATTCTGTTGAAAGATTGAACAGGTGCTCCCATTCTTTCAGGTCCATATTCAGGAAATGCCTGAATGTATTTACCTGTTGAAACAGCAGCATCTCCAAAAAGTAAAGCAGCAGTTTTTGCTCCCTGTCCTCCTCTTCCATGCCATCTTATTTCAAATACTGTATCCATTTTTACTCCTTTTTAGGTAATAACTCATAAAAACTTTAACTGTGCATATTTCAACTACTGCTATAAAGTAGGAGAATAAAATTTCTCCAAGCAAATTTTTAATATTATATACCTTCAATTTTGAAGATGCAAAGAAAGAGGAAATCTCTTTTGAAAAATAATATATCCCAACCCATACGATTGAAAAAATAATCCCCAGAAT
>JAGHCG010000249.1 GCA_021160565.1 bacterium
CTTACAAAGATTTTAATTAAATTTAAAAGAAGGTTTTTCTTTTTCATTTAGAAGATTTGAGAAGTTTCAAAAATCCATATCCAAATTTTTCTGCTGCTTTTGGACCATTTCCGGTTATAATCAATCCATCAACTTCAACTTCTTTTCCAGTATATTTTGCTCCTTTACTTATAAGAACTTTTCCTTTTGTATAAAAACAGGTTGCTCTTTTCCCTTTTAAAATATCTGCATTTGCAAGAATTACAGGTCCAAAACATATTGCTCCAATCACCTTTTTCTTTTTGTAAAATTCTTTTGCAATTCTGTGAGCAGTTTTATCATTGAAATATTTTGTTGCACCAATCCCGCCAACAAAAATCACTCCTTCAAATTCATCAACATTTACCTCATCAAGTTTCATATCCACTTTTACTTTAGTTCCAAGCATTCCTTTTGCAATTCCTTTTTTCCATGAAGCAACCTTAACAGTAAAACCATTTTTCTGAATAATTCTTCTTGGAATTACAAGTTCCTCATCTCTGAAATTTTCAAATGCAATTATCATTAAAACTTTTTTCTCAGCACAGTTAAGTAAAAGGGTGGAGAAGAGAAAAAAGATAGAAAAGAGTTTAACCATTTTTCCCCTCCTGTTCAGTTTTTTCTTTTATTTTATGTAAAATGCCATTTACAAATTTTGGTGAATCTTCTGTTCCATACTTTTTTGCAAGTTCAATCGCTTCATTTATGCTTACAGCAGGAGGAATTTCAGGTAAAAACATTATTTCAAAACTTCCTATTCTTAAAATATTTCTGTCTATTGTACTCATTCTTTCAATCTGCCAGTTTAAAGCAACTTCTGAAATTTTTTTATCAATAATTTTAATATTGCTTACTGCTCCTTTAGCAAGAATTGTGGCGAATTCTTTAATTTCCTCATTTTTTTCAGGAGATTCTTTCCAGAATTCATCAATAATCATTTCAATGTTTTCCTGCCTCATTTCATACATATACAGAATTTTCAAAGCACACTCTCTTGCTTTTCTTCTTTTCATTTTAGATACAAAACTTCTTTATAATTTTAACATAATGGGAATGAGAAGAAAAAATTACTTTCTGTAGCCAAATGAATTTACAAAAATTACCTCAATGCATTGAGAAATGTTTAAGGTTCTGTTTACAGAAAAGAGGATAGGTTTGCCATTTCAATTGCGGAGAGGGCTGCCATCCATCCTTTATTTCCCATTTTTGTTCCTGCCCTTTCAATTGCCTGTTCTGTTGTATCAGCAGTTATAACTCCAAAACATACAGGAACTTTTCCAGAAAGGTTTAACTGCGCAATTCCTCTTGCAACCTGAGAGGCAACATATTCAAAATGGGGAGTATCTCCTCTTATTACCGCTCCAAGAACTATAACTCCATCATATTTTTCTGAATTTACAAGTTTACTCGCTGCATAAATTGATTCCACACTTCCAGGAACCCAGAATACCTCAATATTTTTCTCATCTCCATTATGTCTTACTATACAATCCACAGCACCTTCAAGGAGTCTTTTTGAAATGAATTCATTGAAACGACTTACAACTATTCCAAATTTTTTCCCTTTTGCATCAAGTTTTCCCTCTCTTACATTCATATTCTCCCCCTTTTAAATTTCAAGTGATTTTTTACTCCTTGTTTTCTGCAATTCAATATCCATTTTTTTCTTTTCAAGTATTGAAAGGGAAATATTTATATCTTCCTCAACTTCATAACTGCTCATACAACCAATCGTTACCATATCTATTTCTCTTATAGTATTCCATACAAAAACAAGTCCTGCAAATGGAGAAATCCTTCCTGCTGCAAGTGGTTTTATTATCATAACAGGTTTTTTTGCTTCTGATATGACTTTGTGAATCCATTCAATCTCAACCTGACATAGAAAGCCAAGAACATTATAAATCTGGATATAACTTTCCACATCAAGATTTTCCTTATCAGAATAAATGATTGCTTCTGGTGTATGAGTGGAAAGACCGGGAATTAAGCCAGCATCTCTTATTTTTTTAAGCCATACCTCAATTCCCTTTATATTCTTTTCAATTCTGTTGATAAAAGAATCTGTGACTGTTTGATGGGGAAAGCAGAAAGTTGCTCCATTTTCTTTTGCCCATTCAATTTCCTCAATTTTCCATGGAGTACAGATATAAACAATTTTCTTTCCACTTTTATCCTCTGCTTTTTTAATGCACTTGACGAGGAAATCACTTGGAGGTCCCATCACAGCATTTATATCGTATTTGAGAAATGTCAGGAAAATATCAACAACATTTTTTTCATCCATAATCTCTTTAATAAACTTATTCTGTGCTGAACTTGTATGGGAATATCCCAGAATCCAGTTTGTACCGCAAATCAACCTTGGAAGAGAAACTCCACCAACAACAGTCCTGGGAAATTTATCCATCTTTTTCCTCCATCTTTATTAAATGTCCAAGTTTTTTCCTTTTTGTTTCAAGATATTTTTTTGAATAAGGAGTTGGTTTTACTTCAATTGGAACTCTCTCCACTATCTTTATTCCATATCCTTCAAGTCCAACAACTTTCCTTGGATTATTCGTCATAATTCTTATTCTTGTAAGTCCAAGGTCTGCTAAAATCTGTGCTCCTATTCCATAATCCCTGAGGTCTTCTGGAAATCCAAGTTTTAAATTTGCTTCAACTGTATCAAGTTTTTCCTTTTCCTGTAAAAGATATGCTTTCAGTTTATTTACAAGTCCAATACCTCTTCCTTCCTGAGGTAGATAAACCAGAACTCCTCTTCCCTCTTTCTCTATCATCTGAAGTGCTTTATGCAATTGCTGACCACAATCACATCTCTGGGAATGGAAAATATCTCCTGTTAAACACTGAGAATGAACCCTTACAAGAATGCTATCATTTTCATCTTTCAGTTTTAAATCACCTTTAACAAGGGCAATGTGGTAATTATTTTCAATTTTATCTCTGTAAAGAATGAGTGTGAATTTTCCAAAATCAGTTGGAAGAGAAACACTTAAAACCCTTTCAACAAGTTTTTCCTTTTTCCTTCTGAATTCAATTAAATCCTTTATTGTTATTATTTTTAATCCATATTTTTTTGAAAACTCAATAAGGTCTGGTAATCTCGCCATTGTTCCATCATCTTTCATTATTTCACATAAAACACCTGCTGGATAAAGAGAGGCAAGACGTGCAAGGTCAACTGCTGCTTCAGTATGACCTGCTCTTACAAGAACTCCTCCCTCTTTTGCTCTTATTGGAAATATATGGCCGGGTTTTGCAAGGTCTTCTGGTTTTGTTTTTTTATCAATAAGAAGTTTAATTGTGAATGCTCTATCATATGCTGAAATTCCAGTTGAAACTCCATATGCAGCATCAACACTTACTGTAAAATCTGTCCTGTGTAAGGCAGTATTATCAGAAACCATTGGAGAAAGTCCAAGTTGTTCAATCCTTTCAGGAAGAAGTGCGACACATATAAGTCCTCTTGCCTCTTTTGCCATAAAATTTACTGCCTGTGGTGTTATCTTTTCTGCTGCAATAATCAAATCTCCCTCATTTTCTCTACTTTCATCATCAACAACAATAACAAACTTTCCTTTTTTTATATCTTCAATTGCCTCTTCTATTTTTGAGAAAATTTTTTCTTTCATCTTATCCTTTCCTTTATAAAATTCTCAATATACTTTGCCATCATATCAACTTCAATATTCAGATAAGAACCATTTTTTTTATCTTTCAGATTTGTATTTTGAAGGGTGAATGGAATTAAAGAAATTGAGACAATTCCATTTTTTATTTCAGAAACTGTAAGTGAAATTCCCTCAACTCCAATGGAACCTTTTTTCACAATATATTTTCTGAATTCCTGAGGTATAGAAAATTTTAAAATACCTGAATTTCCTCTCTTTTCAATTGAAATTACTCTGGAAACAAAATCTATATGCCCGGTTAAAAAATGTCCTCCTATTCTATCACTCAATTTCAAAGACCTTTCAAGATTTACATTTTCTCCTATTTTAAGTTTTCCAAGGTCTGTATCTCTGAGTGTCTGATGAGTGAGGGAAACATAAAATTTTTTATTTTCAATTTTCTCAACAGTAAGACAAACTCCATTTACAGAAATACTGTCTCCCTCTTTTAAGTCATCAATTACTTTCTCTGCTTCAATTCTCAACTCAACTACATCTCCCCTTTTAACAATCCCCTTTACCTTTCCAGTTTCCTCAACTATTCCTGAAAACATGGCTTCCCTTCAATTACCAAATTATTTCCAATTTTTTTTATGTCCAATTCCTCAATTTTCACTGCCTCTTCTATTTTCTCTTTATCTCTTCCAGCAATAGGAACAAGTGCCTTTTCTCCACCAAGAATTTTATTTCCAATAAAAACCATCACTTTATCAGCAAGTTTTTCATTCCAGAAAGATGTTAAAGTTTTCTCTCCTCCTTCAACCATAATTATACCTATCTTTTTTTCATAAAGAATTTCCATCAAACTTTTCATTTTAAATTTTCCATCAAAAATTTCTGCCTTTATTATTTCACAGTTATTGATTGTTTTGAAAGGAGTAATTTTTTCTTCAGGTATATTCTCAGAAACAAATATCAATACTTTCGCTTTCTCATTTTCAAATAGTTTCGCATCAGGAGGTGTTTTTAAATATGGGTCAAGAACAATTTTATAATATCTTTTCTTTTCAAGAATGTTTTTTTTTGTAAGAAAGGATGGCTGAATATAAT
>JAGHCG010000199.1 GCA_021160565.1 bacterium
AGGGGAGATTATGAAGGAAAAACTTATAGAAGAAATAAATAACTTACCAAAGTTCGAGCTTCGAGGAATTGCAGTAAAACAAGATGACAGGTATATAGATAATGATTACTTCATCGCAGTAATAGAAGAAGGAAAACCAGAATTCGTAATTTCTGTTGTTTCAAACAAATATCAATTGGTTCAATTCAAAGATGTTTTTATACCAGCAGTAGAGAATATTGAAAAAATAAACAATTATTTTTTAACCTACTATAAAGGAAAAGCATATCTTGAAATTTATCCAGAAGGGGAAGAATTTCTAATCAATTCTAAAGAAAGAGTGGGATTAGCACTAAAAAATTCGGTAGATAAGGCATGGGCAGTAAACATTAACTTTGTAATAAGTTCAAAAGATTTTCCAACCATCACACTTCCTTCAAAACTAATAAAGGGATTGAGAAAAGTCCATGTAGGAAATATGACAGTTGCGAAAGACTTTTTAAACATAGTAAACGATGTTAAAGAAGCGTGGAAAAGAATAGTAGATGAGTTTCAGAATTATCAATTGAAAAAAGATGAACTTGAAGAATTTGCAAAGCAAACAAAAATAGGTGCAAGGATAAAGAAGAAAATTGAAAAAATTTACGAAGACCACCAGCCAAATCTATGGGAAATTTTTGTATTGGTGATAAAAGAAATAGGAAAAAGAAGGTATAAATCAGAGATACATAAAAAGGAAAAAATAGAAAGAATAGTAAATGCAATATTTAATTACGCATTAGTTTTAAGTATATCAAGTGGAAGGAAGTCGTCGTGTGGGATAGGAGTTCCTCCCGCTCCTATCTCGTGTTCAAAGGGAGGCTCGATATCAATATGTAGACGACTTCCCACAAAAAATGAAGTTTAAGAGATTTAATAAAACATATCTTAATGTGAGAAGGTTTTTCGACTTAACTTTAGATGAAGCAGAAGCTATAAAAGTAATCTTGACAAGAGCATTACACATTACAAGATTGGAAGATAGAATAATAGGATTTCAATTTGAAGTAAAGGAAAGTCCGTGTTATTTCAATTTATTTTTAACATGCAAAAATAAAACAAAGTTGTATGCAGTAGCTCAAAGAAGAACAAATAAAAAACTTTATTTAGTTCCCATTTGTGTTGATTGCATTAAGAAGAATTTAGAACTTTATTTTAAAGGATTGACTAACAACTTGAAAAGAACATTATCACAACCCAAATATCTTGTTTATATGATATGAGGTTATAATAATGGAAACTATTAAATGTAAAGTATGTGGTAAAGAGTATAAAGTAGAAAAGTATGAAACTTCTACAGAAACGGCAAGAAGAAAAGAAATGGTTAAATTTGAAATAAGACCTTTAAAAACATTAGAAACTAAAAAATTTTTTATTTGTAAAGATTGTTGGAAAGTCATTCAAAAAACTATTTGCATAAAGGAAGATTATAATGGAAAAGGAAGGGATTTGCAAAAAGTGTGGAAAGAAAGGTAAGGTCTATTATTTCAAGGGGTTTTGGTATTGTAGAAAATGTTTTAAAAAATTAACTGCACATATGAGACCATTCAGTGAAGTTTTCAGTTAGACAAGTTTTTTGAACCAATCAATTCCTATCCTTTCTGGTGGTAATTCTTTTCTATATTTTCCTTCAACAAAATTTACTTCAACCTTATCTTCGCTTATTAAAACACTTTCCTGACCAAACCTCTTACCGAGTTCCTTCGCTATACTATTAACAAATTCCTCATCAATTTTCTTTTGCCTTTCCCAATCACGCACACTTTCACTATCCCTATAGGCCTGAAACACTAAATTTTCCTCGCAAATAAGCTTACCTTCTTCATTTTTCCAGCAACCGAGAATTGAAGGAATTATGGAAACACCACCGAAATGGTCTGACATTCTTTTAGCAATTTCCTCAATTTCCTCGCTTTTTATTTTCCTTCCAGAATTATCCCACTTTGGAACTATTAACCTATACTCTCTGTCGTTTATTAGCATAATTATAAATTAAAATGTGCATATAAATATATTTAGAGGAAATATGCACCCGATACTCTACTCTCACATACACCACCGTATCACCTCCTTAATATCCTCGTCTCGGAGAGACCTCTCTGGGTGCATACCTCAAATTTAAGTGAAGGAAATGTTAGTGGAGGAAGTTTGGTCATTTAAAGTAAAAAATCAAAGAAAGTTTGCAGAAGAATTAGATAAGTTCTTGCGAAAAATGATGAAAGCGGGAACTCTCGTTTCAGCAATAAAAATTGAAGGGGAGGAAGATTATGTTTGAAGGTTTGAAAAAGAATATTATAAAATTTAAGATTTTGAGAAAGATTGAAGAAATTCATAAATTATCGGAAAAAATAGGAAAACAAGTTTATCATTTGAACCTTATGCAAGAAGAATTTGAAAAGAAAATTAAAGAACTGGTTGATTTGTATAAAGAACTTGGGATTAATATAGGAGTTGAAAAAGTCCCCATTAAAATACAACCTAAAGAAAAGCCAAGTTATATTGGTTGATAGAAAATG